>JAAWEC010000094.1 GCA_022794095.1 Clostridia bacterium | reverse complement strand
TTATATTTAGTCGTAAAATTTATATTTTTTAAATTGGGTCATAACAAAAACTTGATTTCAAGCCTTTTCTATTGTCGAAAATTATTTTTGTATTCTTTGTATTCTTACTCTTTCTTACTTCTTAAACATCGAAAAAAATTCAGAATTGTTAGAAAAATGTATTATGGAAGATGAAACATTAAAACCAGACAACATTTATAGAACAATACAAAAACTTGATGTTGTTGATGTCAACTTAGACATTAAGGATGATTTAGAATCAGTACAAACAGTTTTTGAAAAAATTAATTCAACTGGTAAAAAGCTTGAACCTTCAGATCTAATCAGAAATTTTTTACTGTTATCTAATAACATAGAGGAACAACAAGAGTTATATGATAATTATTGGGTTAAATTAGAGGAAACGTTAGGTAGCAATAATGTTACAAGGTTTTCAAGAGATTATTTGATTACAAAAATATTTGATGATGTGCAGTCTGATAAAGTGTATTTGGTTTTTAAAAATCATTTTATTAACAGTGGAATAAAGCATATAGAAATTTTGAAAGATATGCAAAGATATGCAGAATATTATTCTTGGATGTTAAATGCAACATGTTCTGATAATGATAATAAGGATGAAATTAATGGATATATAAAATTTTTTAATTTGCTTAAAACGGATGACTTATATCCTTTATATATGATATTGTTTGAGAGATTATATAATAATGATAGAAAAGAATTAAAGAAAATATTAAATTTACTATGTGACTTTATGTTAAGATATAGGATAGTATCTCCATCTGGTGGAGGTGGTGCATTGAGAACAGCAATTCATACTTTATTGGATAAAATAAGTAATAACAACATTAATATTACTTACGATGATATTTTATTTGAATTATCAAATAGCAGTACACCTACAAATAGATTTCCAAATGATGAGGATTTTAAACAAACATTAAAAAATGCAGTAAATATTACATATGCAAGAGCTCTATTATATAAAATGGAACAAGTAGAAACAAAAAATATACCTGTTCCAATAGATAAAGTAACGATTGAGCATTTAATGCCACAAACGTTGTCTAATTGGTGGAAAAATTATTTAGTAGGAAAAGATGAAAACGGAAAAATAGATGAAGAAAAAGTTAATCAAATTTATAACAAATATATTAATTGTATTGGAAATCTTGCGCCTATTTCCAGACCATATAATTCTAAAAATTCAAATAATCAATGGAAATCTAAATTAAACTTATTAAAAGAAATCCAATTTTCAATTACGTCTGAAATAAGCAACAATATTAATTATCAAGAATGGAAACAAGAAAATATAGAAATTAGAAACGAAGATATTTCAGAAAGAGCATGTAAAGATATTACAGGACCACTACCGAGAACTAGAGAATATGAATCTAGGGTTGCTACAGCTGATTTTGAACCAGGACTATATGATTTAGGTGATTTAACTACCCCAATGAGTGGACAAACACCTACTACTATAATATATAAGGATAATAATTATGAAATATCAGGTTGGTACGAATTAGTTGCAAAAGTTTGTGAAATTCTATATTCAATTGATCCTGATAAATTAAAAGAAATAGTAATACAAAATAAAATTCATAAATCAACGTCAAAGCATAATATTGGTATAAAGGATCCAATTTTATCTTATAAAAAAGAATTTTTAATATCAACATTACAAATAAAAGACACAGGTATATATGTTGAAACAACATTAAGCTCAAATAGAGCAAGATATTATACTAAACAAATATTAGATTTGTTTGAATTAACAGATGAATTTCAATTGTATGTTTGCTAATTTTTGATAATAAAATATATGAAAAGATTGTGGGGCAACTTTTATTAGTTGTCCTTTGTGCGTTTTAGAGGGAGGAATGAATTTGAAATCAAAGAAGATATATCAAGACTAGAATTAAATGAATATTTATAAATATACTATAAGTGTCATACCAAGACATCTTCTCTAATATTCTATATTAGAACGACCTAATAAAAAGCATAGGAGTGGCTGTCGATGTGAAAAAAAAAGAAAAACTAGAATTTAATACATATTGTATTTTTACAAAAGAAAAGCGAGAAGTGAAAGAAACAGTAGGACTAATTTTTAAAGATTATATTGAAAACATAAAAAAGAATAAAAAGTAATCCTTACAAAAATGAAATAATATTTGCAAATTATAAAAAATTACATTTTTTAAAAACCAGAAAGGAGTATAATGTTAAACTTAAATAGCAAGAGCTTCAAAGTACGGTATATATATAAGGCTATCTCGTGAAGATGGAGACAAACAAGAAAGTGAAAGTATTGGAAATCAAAGAAATATTTTGCAAAGATATGTAAAGGAGTATAATTTAACTTTAATCAAAGAATATGTTGATGATGGTATCTCTGGAACTACATTTGATAGACCTGGATTTAATAAAATGCTACAAGATATTGAAAAAGGAACAATTAATATGGTTATAACAAAAGACCTATCAAGACTTGGAAGAGACTATATTAAAACAGGGCATTACATAGAAAATTACTTCCCACAAAATAATATAAGGTATGTTGCAATAACAGATGCAATAGATACATATATTGATAGCACAAATAATGATATAACACCTTTTAAAGCAATTATGAATGACTATTATGCTAAAGACATATCAAAGAAAATCAGAAGTGTTTATAAAGAAAAACAAAAGAATGGTGAATATATTTGTAGTATTCCAGCATATCGGATATAAAAAGCACCCTAGTATTAAGAATAAGCTAATTATTGATGAACAAATAAAAGACATTGTAGAAAAAATATTTGATATATATGCAAATTGTCATGGAAGTGCAGAAATAGTTGAGTACTTAAATAGTAAACATTACTTATCACCTACTGGTTATAGAAAAACTGGAACAGTACAAGATGAAAATAAAATTGGATATGATTGGAATGAAGTAACCTTATGTAATATGTTAAAAAATGAAGTTTATATTGGAAATACGGTTCAAAATAAGAAATCTGTTGTTTCATACAAAGTACATAAAATGAGAACAGTAGAAAAAGAGAATCAAATACGAGTAAACAATACACATGAAGCTATTGTTGATAAAGATACATTTGAAAAAGTACAATGTATTATTGAAAAAAGAGGTACAAACACAAAATTAAAATACGATTACTTATTAAGAGGATTACTTTTTTGTTATCATTGCAAAAGAAAACTTCAAATTGTGATTAAAAGTAATTCAAAAAGAAATGCAAAATCTCATCCATATATAACTTGTAGTAATTATAAATCAAGAAATTGCTATCCATTAAATATCAGCTATGAAAAATTTGAAAGGCATATTATTTATGTTGTAAAAAAAATTTGTAATATATATGCTGACAAAGAAATATTTTATTCTATATATCAAGGATACCAAAATAAAGCAATAGATATTAGAGAGGGATATAAGAAAAAGCTAGAACAAATTGATAAAGCAATACTGAATATAAATAATAACTTAGACAAGATGTATATTGATAAATTACAAGGAATTGTTCTTGAAGAAGATTACATTAGAGTATCTCGGAAAACTAATATCTGAGAGAACAAATCTAATGAAACAAAGAGAAGAAGTAAAACAAAAATTAACTAGAACAGAAAATGAGGTAAATATCAAAAATAAAATAAAAGAAGAAAAGGAACTAGATGAATTAATAGAAAACTTTTTGAAATTGAAGCAAATAGATAAAATATTTTTATACAGATTAATAAACAAAATTGAGATTGATAAAGATAAAAATGTATATATCTATTTTAATTTTTCAAAATTAAATCATATTAATGAAAATCTTGATGAATTTATCAAAATTGAAGAATTGCTTAATATTTAAAAAGTGGTATAATAAAGAAAAATAAGAGGAGAATTATGTTAGTAAAAGAAATCGAACCAATTGGAAATATAGGAATTAATTTATTACAAAAAGAAAATCCTAAAGATATAATTGATAAAGTAGTAGAAATACCATTACGTAATGCTTGTAGAATATTTTTAGAAAAGGGAATAGAAACTGTAATGAGTAGTGCTAATAAAAATAATGTATTAGCAACAAATCAGAAGCCAACAGAAAGAGAAGATGTGTATGGAAAGCAATGGTTTTATCCTTCTCCAACATTTGAAGATGCTGGAAAAGGATATTCTTGGATTATGCTTAATTTTGATAGTTTAAGTGATTCAAACAAAGACTTATTGTTCTCTATAGAAGACAAAATAGGTGATAATGGTGAAAGAATTGGAGAAAAGATAGTATGGTTTGTACATCCATCTACAATGGGAAACTTGCATTACAAAAATAAGACTAGTCAATATAGTTATGAATATCTTAAAACGTGTTTATCAGACGATGAAATACCAAAAGATATAGAAATAGACGAAAGATTATCAAAATTTGAAAAAAGACATGTTGTATTAAGTTATAATGATAGATACCCCACAAACACAGTTGTAATACGTATGCCTGTAAATGAAACTACAACAGTAGAAGAAGTGGATGAATATTTTACGAAGTTTGCAAGATGCTTTAAAAATCAACAAGAATTAAAACAAGATATAAAAGAAACAATTGATAAAGAAAAGCAAAGAAACAAGCAAAACGAAATAGAAGAAAACACAAGATAATTTGGTTGGTAGTTTTTTAAATCCACACCATTCAAATTTGCTTTCCAACCAATTGGAAAAGGAATTTGTGGAAAATTATTTGCTATATGCAAAGCTTTTTGATAGCTAGGAGAGCTTACAGGAATACTACCAGTAACTAAATCAACGCCATCTGGATTTACCATTGGCATTATATAAATAGAAACAGAGTTAAAAAGATTCCTAATGGAATATCCATAAAGATTAGAACGATTAACATAAGAAATACAATAATCTTCAACAAACTTCATTAAAATAGGAGTAGTAATCCACTCATTGGCATGGATAGAAGCAGAATAAAAAACTTTTTTTGTTCCACGTCCTAATTTAAGAACATAAATAGGTTTGCCTAAAACACTATTGCCAACAGTTTGCACATTCAAAAATGGGTAAGCTCTTAATAACATATTTAGATTTTGTCTTAATAGGTTTGAGTTATAAGAAACATTTGTAAAAACAATACTCATATAAACCTCCATTTAAATAATATATATTAAGTAATTTATACAAGTATATGAATTTTAAAAGAAAATATTGATAAATTATAATAAATATAGTATAATAAATAAGCATATGGGGATGTAATGGTTTCGACATATTACTAGAAAGATAGATAGCAAGTAGTGGATTCTCGTTGGCCACTTAAAT
>JAAWEC010000093.1 GCA_022794095.1 Clostridia bacterium | reverse complement strand
CTTTTGCTTGTTTACAATATTTTCTATGCAAACAAAGAGCTTTTTCATCTTCTGGGTGTGTATCTAAATATAAAGCCAATTCAGTTATAGCAAAATCATAACATCTAATTTGCTGTATCATCTCTCTTCTTAAATCACAATCAACTGTATTTTCAGGTTCGCAATCACAATTGCAGTTACAATTACATCTGTTTTCTTCTATTGACATTTATTACACCCCTTTCCAATTCGGTTAGTTTCTCTAATATATTTATTTTCCTCCATAGATTGACAAGGAACATAAGGACTAACTAATTCTGGGAAGATAGTTCCCATTTTTAAACCAACACATGGTTTAAAAGTTTTATCCATATATTGAAAAGGTACATAACTTTGAGCAAGCATAGGGTTTTCAGGAAAAACATTATATTCTTCGTCAAAACCACAAGCACAGCCATCTGTATAATTTTCATAAGAAACTACATCATTACATTGTTTTTCTATCATGTCATTTTCTAATTCACATGAATTATTTTGATAACTATTGTTCATACAAAAACATTTTCTTCTAAACATCTTATTTCCTCCTTTTGTAACATTATATGAGCTTTTTTGTTAAAATGATACAAAATAAAGACCAGTTTAAATTTCAAACTGGCCGTTTGTGTATTTTACGCCTCGTAAATCCTATTTTTACAACTCTATATAATTATTATCACAACAATTTAATAAACGGTTCATAATAGCAATACCTAAATCCTTTTGTTCAACACCTTCAATTAAAATCATGTCAGGAGATAGGGAAGAAGCTTTTTGTAAAGAAGAAAACAGATTTCTTGAAATAGCTTCTAAATCATTTTTAGAGCCAATATCAATTACATTTTTAGCATTATATAAGTTTTTGTTTTCGCTACAACAAAGAACTACACAATTTTCATATTCACAAATTAAACAATTTATCTTATCAACCATTTTTTCATTATCACTACTATAAATTAACATAGATTTAGCTTTTAATTGATAATGTTTCAAATTAGAACTTGGAAGATGAGTATCCTCTAAAATACAATTGCCTGCAACAGCTTTTATCTGTTCAGGAGTAATTAAGCCAGGTCTTAAAACATAAGCAATATCATCAATAACCCTTACAACAGTAGATTCCATGCCAATTTCACTTTTTCCACCATCAATTGCGAAATCTATAAATTGAGAAAAATCATCTATAATATCATTTAAGCTTGTACCACTCAGGTCTCCAGATATATTAGCACTAGGAGCTGCTATTGGAACACCAGATAACTCTACTAATTTTTTAGCTATCATTCCACTTGGCATACGAACACCTACTAAGTCTGAACCAGCTGTTACAACATTTGGAACAATATCATTCTTTTTTAAAATAAGAGTAAAAGGACCAGGAAAAAAAGCCTCCATAAGCTTATATTCAATAGGAGAAATTTCTTGGGTAATTGTTTCAATCATTTCTATACTACTAACCAATAAATTGGTAGGATTTTTTTTGTTTCTTTTTTTAATTTCGTAAATTTTATCTACAGCTTTTTCGTCTAATCCATTAGTACCAATTCCATAAACGGTTTCAGTAGGAAAGATAGCAATTTTTCCATTTTTTATACCATTAGCTATTTCTTTTAATTTTTCTTCATTTATGTTATCTCTGACATCTAAATAAATTTCCATGTTATCCTCATTCTTTTTAAGGTACAAATCTAGTTAAAAATAGATATAATTATTTTCAACCATACCATATAAATTTAATTATACAATTATTTTGATAAAATTGCAACTCAAAAAGAGGCTATAATATACATTTATTTGTTGTTTTAAATAAAATATTGTGATAAAATAACCAAAAAAGGAGATACATATGAAACAAAAAATAAAAGAAAAATTATTCGAATTATCTGACCAAAAATACAAAGAATTCCATAGTGGACTATGTCCAGGAACTGACAATATAATAGGAGTAAGAGTTCCAGTTCTTAGAAACTATGCAAAAGAATTATCAAAAAAATATAATATAGAAGAATTATTGCAAGAAATAGACAATCAATACTATGAAGAAATCATGTTACAAGGAATGTTAATAGGTCTTGAAAAGCAAGATTTTAATACTTTACAAAAACAAATCAAACAATTTGTTCCTAAAATCGACAATTGGGCAATTTGTGATGTATTTTGTGCAGGACTTAAGCAAACTAAGAAACATAAAAAAGAAATGTGGAACTTTTTGCAAAAATATCTAAAATCAAACAAAGAATTTGAAATAAGATTCAGCATAGTTATGATTTTAGACTATTACATAGAAGAAGAATATTTAAAAAAAATATTTGCTATTTTTGATGACATTACAAGTGATGCTTATTATGTGCAAATGGCAGTAGCTTGGGCAATTTCGATATGTCTAATTCGATTTTACAATGAAACAATTAAGTATTTAAGAATTGCAAAATTGGACAAATTTACTTATAACAAAGCATT
This sequence comes from Clostridia bacterium, assembly GCA_022794095.1. Taxonomy (GTDB): domain Bacteria; phylum Bacillota; class Clostridia; order TANB77; family CAG-508; genus CAG-269. The sequence continues at coordinate 7,722 of JAAWEC010000093.1, read as the reverse complement.
GCAAAAAGCAATTGAATCATATAGAATAACAAAAGAACAAAAAGAAGAACTTAAAAACATGAAAATGAGACAGTAGGGACAGGTCTCATTTGTCTCATATATTGAGAAAATTATTCTGATTTTCCTAATATAAAAATTAAATTCATATCTTAGAATATAAATGTATTTGAGACAAATTAGACCTGTCCCTACTGTCTCATTTCAAAATTTTTCAAAATTTTATTTTCAAAAAAGTTATTTTGTGATATAGTAAGACTAATAAAAAAATAAGAAAAGAGGTAACAACAAAATGGAACAAGGAAAAAGAGTAGAAAAAAAGCAAAAAAACAAAATGTCAAAAGAGGGTATAGAAAAGAAGAAAAGTATAATAGTTAAAACATTTATAACAATACTTGCAATTATTGTGATTGCAATTGTAGCTCTAATTGCAAATGATTATATAATACTGGATAACAACAAAAGAACAAATTTGGTTATAAATAATAAAAATGTTACATCTAATTTAAAAAATGATGTATTGATAGAAAATAATATTATTTATCTTTCAAAACAAGATATTGCAAATTTTTTCGACAAATATATATACAAAGACAAAGAAACAAACCAAATTATTACTACTTATGAGAAAAAAATAGCAACAATTGGGTTTGAGGAAAAAAAGATAAATATTAATGGTTCAGAAAAAAATATTTATGCAAGTGCTATACAAAAAGATAATATTGAATATTTACCAATTTCAGAAATGAATGATGTTTATGATATAGAAATTCAAAATATAGAAGATACAAAAGTAGTAACAATGGATTCTTATAATAAAGAACAAAAAAGAGCAATTGTATCTAGCAATTTACCTGTAAAATCATCTACAAATTTTATTGCAAAGACTGTAGATAGAGTAAAAAAAGGAGATATAGTAGTTGTTATATCTTCTGATAAAGGTTATACAAAAATCAGAACAGAAAAAGGAAAGCTTGGATATATCAAATCAAACAAATTAGAAAATGAATACACAGTAAGAGAGAGTATGGAAGAAGAAAAACAAATAGATGGAAAAATCAATTTAACATGGGATTATTATTCAACAGTTGGTTCTGCACCAGACAGAACAGGTACAACAATTGATGGAATAAATGTTGTATCACCAGCATTTTTCTATTTAGATGAAAAAGGTAATTTTAAAGAAAATATAGGAAATAAGGGACAAGCATATATAGAATGGGCACATTCAAATGGTTATAAGGTTTGGCCAATGTTTTCAAATGCAGAAGCTGCAACAAAGAGTTTATCAATAACATCAAATATTATGAATAGTTATGAGCAAAGACAAAAATTAATAGAAAATATTGTAAATAGCTGTGTTAAATATAAATTAGATGGTATTAACATAGACTTTGAAAATATGAAACAAGAAGACAAAGACATGTATTCAAGGTTTATTATAGAATTAACCCCTAGAATGAAAGAAATTGGATTAATTACTTCAGTTGATGTAACAGCACCAGATGGTGGAGAGACATGGTCAATGTGTTTTGATAGAAATATAATAGGAGATGTAGCAGACTACATTGTGTTTATGGCTTATGACGAATATGGAGTTTCAAGCAGCAAACCAGGAACAACAGCTGGATATGACTGGGTTAAACTTAGCTTAAATAAATTTTTACAAACAGAAGAAATTGAATCAGATAAAATTATTTTAGCAGTTCCATTTTATACAAGAGTTTGGACAACAGATGGAAATGGAAAGGTCACAAGTGACACAGTTAGTATGAAAAATATAAATAAGGTAATTCCAGATGGAACAGAAAGAAAATGGGATGAGGACTTAAAACAAAATTATGCTGAATACACTAAAGGAGGAAACAAAAAGCAAATTTGGATTGAAGATATAGAATCTTTAAAAGCAAAACTATCTCTAATTACAGAAAATAACCTAGCAGGTGTAGGGTCTTGGCAAAAAGGTATGGAAACTGACGAAGTTTGGGGAGTAATAAAAGAATATTTAGAAAAATAGGATTATGGGGCCGTCCCCAAATCCTATTTTTTTAAATATTCTTTTTGTACATATAATTTGTTTGCAAAAGATTGTACTACATTTCTTAAAATATATTGTTCTTCTGAAAGTTTGCTATTTTTAACATAATTTTTTCCTGCAAAAACAATACGAATAGCTTTTTCCAATTCAGAGCAAAATCTATTATAAGACAAGTCAATAGGAGAAGTTTCAATTGCTAAATGTATTAATCTTTTAATATCATGAATGCTATAAACTTGTTTTAAAACAAAAATAACAAACAAAGATGCCATATGTTCTTTATTATATTTTTTATTCATAGGTGGTTTTATAACATTTTGTTTTACATAATTATTAATCATCGTTTTTGTTATTAATTTTTCATCTTTTTCGTTATCATTTTTGATGTAACCACCCAAATATTCTTCAAGCAAAGAAACTAATTGGTCTATATATAAATCAATATTTGGAAGTTCATTCCATCTAGGTAAATGAAAGTCTTTTATTTCTGTATTCACTAAAAAATCACCTCTTAAACTAAATAATAACACGTTGTTGTAAATTAAGTCAAGTAGAGGTTAGAACATTTTTGAACACTTAGTCAATTACTTGACAGGATATACAGTATATGATAATCTAGTATTCGATACTAGATAAAGGAGATTGTTATGGAAAGAGAAAAATATTTTGAAGCCACAGAATTCGATAATATCAAGGAACTTATCAAGGAAAGTGTTAAAAAATACAAAGAAAAAACAGCATTTATTATAAAACACAAAGAACAAAAAGAAGTGAGCTATGAAAATATAAGTTATTCAAAATTATTAGAAGAAGTAAATCAGTTAGGAACTAAATTTTATAATCTTGGATATCAAAACAAAAGAGTTGCAATTGTAGGAAGAAATCGTTATGAATGGGTAGTAGCACATCTAGCAAACTTATTAGGAGGAATACTAAGTATACCTTTAGACAAGGAATTACAAGTAGATGAATTAGAAAGTTGCTTAGTAAGAAGTAAAGCTGATGTTTTAGTATTTGATGAAAAATATAAAGAAAATATTGAAGAAATAAAAAGAAGGGGAAATACAAAAATAGAAAACTATATTTGTATGAGTAGTGAACCTGGTTATCTTTCCATACAAGAATTAAAAGAACAAGGAAAACAATTGTTAGAAGCAGGAAATAAAGAATATATTGATTGTAAAATTGATAGTAATAAAATGAACATATTATTATTTACATCAGGAACTACATCAAAATCCAAAGCAGTTATGCTATCACAAAAAAACATAGCATCAAATATATACAGTATGCAATTAGTAGAAGATATAAGACCAGAAGATGTAAATATAGCATTTTTACCATTTCATCATATTTTTGGCTCAACATGTTTAATAGTAATGCTTGCTTTTGGAGTAACAACATCATTTCCAGATGGGCTTCGCTATATTGCACAAAACCTAAAAGAGTACAAAGTATCTATATTTGTAGGAGTTCCATTATTAATAGAAGCTATCTATAAACAAATTGAAAAAGGAATAAAGAAACAAGGAAAAACCAAAACAGTAAAAATTGCAAAAAAAATAAGCAATATTTTACTAAAATGTCATATAGATATAAGAAAAAAACTATTTAAAGCAATATTAGACCAATTAGGAGGACACTTAAGATTTGTAATTTCAGGTGGTGCTCCATTAGACAAAAAAGTAGCACAAGGATTTAATGAATTAGGAATAAATGTAGTACAAGGTTATGGATTAACAGAAACATCACCAGTTATTGCAGCAGAAAACTATAAAAAAATGAAATACGGTTCTATTGGTTTTCCAATGGAAAATGTAGAATTAGAATTAATTAATCAAGATAGTCAAGGAATAGGGGAAATCAGAGTAAAAGGACCAAATGTAATGCTACGGTTACTATGAAAATGAGGAAGCAACAAATGAAGTATTAAAAGATGGTTGGTTTTATACAGGAGACTTAGCTTATTTTGACAAAGATGGATATTTATTTTTATCAGGAAGAAAAAAAGACATGATTGTTCTAAAAAATGGTAAAAAAGTATTTCCAGAGGAGTTAGAAACATTAGTAAATAGAATTGAAGAAGTAAATGAATGTATGGTATATGGAATAGCAGACAAAGATGACAAAAATGACATAAAAATTTCAGTTAAAATAGTTTATGATAAAGAAACAGTAAACGAAAAATATCCAAACATAACACAAGAAGAATTAGAAAAAATAATTTGGCAAAAAATAAAAGAAATAAACAAAACATTTCCACCATACAAATACATAAAAAACATGATTTTAACAGATGAAGAATTAATAAAAACAACAACAAAAAAAGTAAAAAGAAATGAGGAACTTAAAAAAATGTCGCATTAGGGACGTTTCCTTTGAGACATTTTTATATTAATTTGATAGGATTATGGGGCCGTCCCCAAATCCTATCTATATTTCCGTAATTTTCAAATTAAATTTATCTTCAAAAACTTTCTTTTTAGCAATATATTCTTTTGTCTTAAAGCCTTTAACATCAATAACTTCAGTTGTGTTATCTTTATGAAAAACAACAAAATCAGCTCTATATTTTAAACTAGGAGCTAAAATAAAAGTAGGCTGTAAGCAAAAACCATTAATTTCTTTTGCTTGTAGTCTAAATTTTAATTCACAGTAGTAATCAGCTTCTTTTTGGCTGTCAAAAGTATGACCATCAACAGAAACTTTATTAGCTCTATATTTACTTTTTCGTGTTTTTCCATTTGTAAAATTTTTGTAATCTTCTACTGACCAATGCTCCATTTGAATAGCAACCCCAATCTATTTTTAAACTGTACACATCATACCAAAAAAAAAACAAAAGTACAACAAAAACTGTTCTTTTTTTATAAAATGTGATAAAATATTTTAAATTAATAAAAGAAAGTAGAGAAGTATATGAAACAAGCTTTGATTATATCAGCATTTTCAACTTTAGGAAAAACGTATTTGGGAAATAAATATAAAAATATTTTTGATTTTGAGGCTAGCTCATATAAATGGATTTATAATGATAAAGAAATAGCCAAAGACATTGAAAAAAGAAAAGGTGTAACAGATAGAATTCAAAATCCAAATTATCCAGAAAATTATTTAAAAGACCTAAAAAAATATAGCGAAAAATATGACATTTTATTAATAACACCAGAAAAAAAGATACGTAATATACTAAAGCAAAATAAAATAGAATATTTTATAGCATATCCAATAAAACCAGATTTTACAGTACAAAGAGCAATAAACAGAGGAAATAATATGTATTTTTCAAAAGGATTAGAAAAAACGTATAAACAATGGTATCCAACAGAAGAAGAAAATATTTTGTGGATTAATGAAGATGAATATTTAGAGGATACACTAAGAAAAAAAGGTTTTATAAAATAAAAACGAAAGGAAAAATAATGGAAGGGGAAAAAATAAACAGAAGAAAAGTTATAATAAGCAATAGCATTATTCCATGGTTTATAGGATTATCAGATGACCTAATGTTTTTCATTGCTATAAATTCTTTGTTTTTTACAGTAACAAAAGGATTATCAGCTGCTCAAATATCATTTTTAGGAACAATTTCAGGGTTAGTATATCTAATTATGCAAATGCCTGCTTTAAAAATAATACAAAAAATAGGAACTGTAAAAGCCGTAAGACTACGGAACAATAATGTTATTGATTAGTAGTATTTTAATAACATTTGGAAATAAATATTTAATTATTCTAATAGGATATATCTTTTACCAACAAGCTTTTCTATTTAAAAAAATGGATAATGTTGTATTAGAAAACAATTTGAGATATTTAAAAAAAGAAGATAATTACTTAAAAATGTCGAATAAATCAAAAGTTATTTATTCTATTATAACTATGATTATAGCATTAATAGCAGGACCAATTTTTGCAATAAATAGCTATTTGCCGATGTACTTTTGTATTTGTATATGTATAATTAATGTATTATTATCTTTTTGTATTTTTGATATTAATGAAGAAATCAAAACAAATAAAAATTGTAAAGAAGATAAAAAAGAAAAAATAAAATTTTCTAATCCAAAATTAATATTTATAATATTAGCTTCTTTTGGACTTATATATTCAGCTATTAGTGTAGGACAAGACAACAGTAAATTATTGATACAATATAACCTAGAAAAATATTTTAATATAGGGCTAACTGCTACTTATCTATCAGTTATTATAGTAATATCACGAATTAGCAGAATTGCTGGGAATCTAATTTTTAAAAAAATATATAGTAAAATGAAAGATAAAGTAAATGTATTTTTATCAATTTTATTGGCAATTGCCTTTTTATGCATACTTATAGGAAATTGTATAGAAGCAAGTAGTATAATTAAAATTACAATTATGGCAACAGGATTTAGTTTAATTCTTGGAATAAGAGATTCTATAGAAGTATATACAACAAATTTAATATTAAAAAATACCGAAATAATAGAACAGCCAAAAGCAATATCTTATTTACAATTATCAAGAAGAGCAGTATCAACAGCAATGTACTTCATTTTTTCTATGATTTTAACACAGGTAGAGCTAATATATGTAATCATTTGCTTATTTATATTTGCAATTATTGGAATTAGTATAAATGTAAAATTATATAAAATGATAAAAGAATAACTATATGAATTCTTATGAAACACATAAAAAGAAAGGAAATGATATGAATTTAGATTTTTTGTTTGAAATGTTAGAAAATCAATATGGCAAAGAAATTACTAAAAACATTATAAATGGATATAATTCTAAGAGATATACTACTTTTAGAGTGAATTTGATAAGGAGTAGTGTAGTAGAAGTAGAAGATGTTTTGAAGTCACACAAAATTGAATATGAGAAAGTAGCATGGAGTAATGAGGCTTTTATTTTGAAAAATGCTTCAGAAAAAGACATTAGAGAATTATCAATTTATAAGGATGGAAAGATTTATTTGCAAAGTTTATCATCTATGTTGCCACCTATTTTGCTAGAACCAAAAAGTGAATTAGATATTTTGGACATGGCAGCAGCACCAGGTGGAAAAACAACTCAAATAGCTTCTATAACTAACAATAAAGCTAATATAACAGCATGTGAAATGAATAAAGTTCGTGCAGAAAGATTAAGATATAATCTAGAAAAGCAAGGGGCAAATAGCTATGTTATGGTACAAGATGCAAGAAATATTGAAGACTTTTTTTCTTTTGACAAAATTTTATTAGATGCACCATGTAGTGGTAGTGGAACAATTAATTTACGAGAACCAAAATTATATCAAAATTTCACTGAAAAATTAATACAAAAGTCAGTTGCTACACAAAAACAATTGTTAGATAAAGCACTTAATATTTTAAAACCAGGTAAAGAAATGATATATTCTACTTGTTCTATTTTGTTTTGCGAAAATGAAGAGGTAATAGAAACAATTTTAAAAAAGAAAAAAGCACAAATTGTTCCTATTGAATTTGAGCAAATGGAAGGATTACCAGTTTTACCAACTAAAATAAATGGAACTTTATGTGTGTGTCCAAATGAGTTTTATGAGGGATTTTTTATTGCTAAAATAAGAAAGAATTAGTATTGAAAAAAGGAGAAGAAAGATGTTTAAATTACACTCTGAATATAAGCCAACAGGTGACCAACCAAAAGCAATAGAATATTTGAGTAAAGGG
>JAAWEC010000092.1 GCA_022794095.1 Clostridia bacterium | reverse complement strand
TGTATTTTTATTATATCCAAAGAAATTGTTTATGTTAATATAGTATAAGATATTTGCTATAAGACAAAAATAAAGAAACACATTTATTTAATAACTCATGTGTTTCCTATTGGTTCTTATTTTATTAAAGTAGTATCTACATCTTCTTTTACAGCCTGATTTTCTTCTTGAATTTCTTTTGTTTCTTCTGTTGGCTTAATTATTGTTGTGTTTTCTTCTATTGGTTTATCAATTACTTGTGTTGATTGTTCTTGTTCTACTTCATCAGCTGGCTTATTTTGTTGTTCTTGTATTTCTTTATTTTCAGGTTTTACTTGGTCTTTTACTATTTCATTTACTGGTTCTTCAATTTTTTCTACTGCTTTCATTTTAGTTGTTACTGTTTCAAATTTTATTTTGTTATTTATTGTTACCATTTTATAATTTTCGTTAAAAGCTCCTATTTCACCAGTTGGTTTGATATTTGCTTGTTGTGTTTTTTTGTTTGAAATATTATTTTCATTAGTTAATTTTACTTCTATATAGTATTCTTTGCTTAAGTCTAAATTCCAAATTACTCTGTCATAGTAATAGTTTAAGCCACCATCATGTCTTACATACATTTCACTGCTATATTTTCCATCTGTTGATTTTAATGTCATTTTTGGTAATCCATTTGGAGTATTTGCATTTCCTTCTACCCATTCTGCAATTATTATATTTCCATAAATATATTGTTTTCCTGCTCCATTTAAGTCTATATTTATTGTTTGTAAGTCTGTATTAATTTCTCCTATATACTCATTTCCTTTGAATACTATTTTGTTGTTTTCTATTATAGCATTTTTTCCTTTAAATATACCTACTTGGTCTTTAACATTCAAGTTTGCTGTTTGTACTTTGTTTGTTCCTATATTTTTATTTCCTGTTAATTTTACTTCAATATAATATTGCTTGCTTGAGTCTAAGTTCCAAATAACTCTGTCATAATAGTAATTTAATCCACCATCATGTCTTACATACATTTGTGCTTTATAAGTTCCATCTGTTGATTTTAGTGTCATTTCTGGCAACCCATTTGGAGTATTTGCATTTCCAGCTACCCATTCTGCAATTATAATATTTCCATAGATGTATTCATTTCCTGCTCCATTTATTCCAATTTTCATTTTTTGTAAATCTGTGTTTATATCTCCTTTATATAAACTACTATCTATTATTTTAATTTTGTTGTTTTCTGCCATTAATGTTATTGTGTCATATCTTCCAATTTCTTTGTTTGGAAGTTTTGCTATTTGTGTTTTATTTGTTCCTTTGTTATTTGGACCTGTTAATGTTACTTCTATTTCATATTCTTTGGTTGGGTCTAAGTTGTCAACTATTCTATCATAATAATAGTTTAGACCACCTAAATGATTTATATACATTTCACAACTATAACTTCCATCTGTTGCTTTTAAAACCATTTTTGGTAAATCACTTGGAATGTTTGCCACATTGTCTATCCATTCTGCAATTAGAATTTCCCCATAAATATAATTTCTTCCTGCTTCATTTTTAGATAGATTTATTGTTTTTACATCTGTGTTTATATCTCCTTTGTATGTTGGTTTTATTTTATTGTCTTCTGTTATTATTGTTCTTCCTTGGAATATTCCTAAAGTTTTTGTTGGTAATTTTGCAATTTGTGTTTTTCTTGTTCCTATATTGTCTTCATTTGTTAGTGTTGCTTCTATTTCATATTGCTTATATAAATCTAATCCATCTATAAATACATCATAATAGTAATTTAATCCTTCTAAATGAGCAATGTACATTTCTCTTCTAATTGTTCCATCTGTTGATTTTAAAATTAGTTTTGGTAAAGTATTTGGCACATATGCTACATTGTTTTTCCATTCTGCTATTAGCATATTTCCACTTAAATATGTTCCTTTGTTATTTTTTGCTAATTTTATTTCTTTTAAATCAGTATTTATATCTCCAACATAATTACCTAATGAGAAATATATTTTGTTATTTTTTGTTTTTATAGTTGTTCCTTTATATTTTCCTACTTCCATATTAGGCATATTTACTATTTGTGTTTTATTATTAGATAAGTTTTTTGGTGTTGTTAAAGTTGCCTCTAAGTAGTATTCTTTGCTTGTATCTAAATTGTCAATAATTCTGTAATAATTATAGCTTAATCCTCCATTGTGTGTAACATTTAGTTCTGCACTGAAGCTTCCATCTGTTGATTTTATTTTGATTTCTGGTACATTTTTTGGTGTACAAGCCACATCATTAATCCATTCTGCTATTAATACTTCTCCTGTTATATAATTTCTTCCATCTGATTCTTGCCCTACTTTCATAGTTTTTAAATCTGTATTAATATTTCCATAGTATTCAGGATTTGGCTCTTGTGATATTTGTTTTGGCATATTTTCATAAATTGGTATAATAAATTCAAAATCACGGTTTAATGTTAATTTTGTTTTACTATAAGCATCATACATTAATTTTGCTTCATTTTTAGCTCCAAATAAGTTTTGCATATATTGATGCCAATATGTTCCATCATATTTATCATCTACATCAAATTTTTGTAAGTATAATGTGTTTTGTCCTCTAGCTAAATATTTGCTTTTTACAAATGTTCCTCCACCTGCAATTGAAGCTGGTCTTGTAGTCCAATTTTCTCTTAATGCTCTTGCTAAACCATTTGTAATTACTTGTGCTTGAGTATTTCCTGTTGCTCCTATACTAAATAAATTATATAAACCCTTATATACTACTCCATCTGTTCCTAAATATTCTTTTCCTGAACTCAAATAAGAAGTTCCACTTCTTCCTTGTTCTTGTATTGTTCTTGTTACTAAGTGAAATGCATTTATGTTATTATCTTTTGCTGCATTATATATTGCCACTACATTATCCCAATCTTCTAAAAATGAATCTTTTGCTGCTAATTGAATAGCTGATGTATTTAATGTACCTGCATATGTATCTAATCTTTGAAACTGAAATATATTATTTCCATCTAAATATACACGTGGGTCCATTAAATATTTAACTGCTTCTTCTGATGCACAATACCAGCCTGTATCATATAGTTTTGAACCACATTCACTACATCTCCATTCTTCTGGATAATTTTTTGGTACTAAATTTCTTCCATGTACTTTTTCATTTTTTATTGCTGTGTTCCAATCTAAACCAGTATATAAAACTTTTATGTTTGGATATATTTTTTGTAGTTGCTTTATCTTATCTTTATAGCCTGGATACTTGCTCTCATTTATTCCATCTATATTAGAACTTGTACTTGATGCTGCTTGTACTGGGATTGTTCCTAATATAAAGCTAATAGCTATTATAAGTGTTATAATTATATATATCTTTTTCATAATTCACATCATTCCTTCCTTACTTTGCTCCTTAAGTATATCTTATTTTTATTCCTTTTTCAACAATTTTCTACTATATTTTTATTGTAATTTTTGGTATGTCCTATTGGGGACGTTTCCTTTGGGACATTTTTATGTCCTGTTAGGGACGTTTCCTTTGAGACATTTTTATGTTTACTATTATTTTTGATTTAGCTGCTCCATAGTGACAATTTTATAAAAACTGTACAATTTCAATTTTACTTGATTTGTACAGTTTTATAATTTTGTATTTAATTTTCTAATTTTTGTATTTCTTCTTGTAGTTGTTCTTCTTTTGGTAGCTTTTCTTGTTGTATTTCTTCTTGTGGTAATTCTTCTTGTTCTGTTTCATCTATTAAGTCATCTTCTGTATTATTCTCTATTACATCATTTGTAGCTGGCTTTTGTATTACTAAGTCTTTTTGTTCAAATTCTTCGTTTTCTACTACATCTTCTGGTAATATTTCTTCATTTGATTCTTCTACTGGATTTGTTTTTTCGTTTTGTATTACTTTTTGTATAGTTTCAAAAGTTATTTTATTATTTTTCAATACCATTTTGTAATTTTCTTTAAAAGTCTCTATTTCACCAGTTGGTTTGATATTTGCTTGTTGTGTTTTCTTATTTGATATATTATTTGGATTTGTTAATTTTACTTCTATATAATATTCTTTACTTGTATCTAAATTCCAAATAACTCTATCATAGTAGTAATTTAAACCACCCACATGTTTTACATACATTTTAGCCATATAACTTCCATCTGTTGATTTTAATGTCATTTCTGGTAATCCATTTGGAGTATTTGCATTTCCTTCTATCCATTCTGCAATTAAAATATTTCCATAGATGTATTCTTTTCCTGCACTATTTATATCTACATACATTGTTTGTAAATCTGTATTAATTTCTCCTTTATACTCATTTCCTTTGAACATTATTTTATTATTTTGTATTATTGTATCTTTTTCCTTAAATATTCCAACTTGATTTTTTACATTTAGATTTGCATTTTGTATTTTATTTGTTCCTATATTTTTATTTCCAGTCAATTTTACTTCAATGTAGTATTCTTTACTTGTGTCTAAATTCCAAATAACTCTATCATAGTAGTAATTTAAGCCACCATCATGTCTTACATACATTTTAGCATCATAGCTTCCATCTGTTGATTTTAGCGTCATTTCTGGTAATCCATCTGGAGTATTTGCATTTCCATTTACCCATTCTGCTATTAGAAGATTTCCGTAAATATATTCTTTGCCTGCACCATTTATTCCAATTGTCATTGTTTGTAAATCTGTATTAATATCTCCTTTATATAAAGTACTGTCTATAATTTTTATTTTGTTATCTTGAGCTACTAATTTTCCTGTTTCAAATTTTCCAATTTCTTTATTTGGAAGTTTTGCTATTTGTGTTTTGTTTGTTCCTTTATTATTTATTCCTGTTAAGTTTACTTCTATTTCATATTCTTTGCTTGGGTCTAAATTTTCAACAATTCTATCATAGTAATAATTTAAACCTCCTAAATGATTTACATACATCTTTGAATTATAGCTTCCATCTGTTGATTTTAATATCATTTCTGGCAATCCATCTGGTGTGTATGCTATATTATCAATCCATTCTGCGATTAAAATCTCTCCATAAATGTAATTTCTACCTGCCTCATTTTTTGATAAACTAATAGTTTTTAAATCTGTATTAATGTCTCCTATATAAATTGGTTTTATTTTGTTGTCTTCTAATATCAATGTTCTTCCTTTGAATTCTCCTAATGTTTTTGATGGCAGTTTTACTGTTTGTGTCTTATTATTTCCTATATTGTCCTCTCCAATTAGGTTTGCTTCTATATAATAATGTTTATTTAAATCTATATTATCTAATTGTACATTGTATTTATAGTCAAGACCACTTTCATAAGATATTTGGATTGGTAAATTGATGGTATTGTCTGTTGATTTTAGTCTTAAAATTGGTGTCTTTATTGGTGTTTTTGCTTCTCCATTTATCCATTCTGCAATATAAATATCTCCTGAAATTGTATTTTCTTTTAAGCTGATTTCTTTTAAGTCTGTGTTAATATCACCTACATATTCTCCAAGTGAGAAGTATAATTTATTATTTTTTGTTGTTAGTGTTGTTCCTTTATATTCTCCTACTTCCATATTAGGCATATTTACTATTTGTGTTTTCTTTGTTGATATGTTTTTTTCTGTTGTTAGTTTTGCTTCTAAGTAATATTCTTTATTTATGTCTAAATTATCTATAATTCTATAATAAGAATAGCTTAAACCACCCTTGTGTGTAAGGTTAAATTCTGCACTAAAACTTCCATCTGTTGATTTTATTGTCATTTGAGGCACATCTTTTGGAGTGTTTGCTTTTCCCTCAATCCATTCAGCAATGTCAATTTCACCTTTTATGTAGTTTCTTCCATTTGCTTCTTGTCCAATTTGCATTGTTTTTAAATCCGTATTGATTTCACCATAATATTGTCTTCTAAATAATTCCTTATTATCAATTATTGCTTTTGCATCAGCTTCTGCCATTTTCATTAACATTGTGTCATTTAAGTAATTTTCTCTGTCATGTGGATTGTTTATAAATGCATGTTCTATTAACACAGCTGGTATTCCATGATGCATTGGCCAACTAATAATTCCATAATAGTCTGCTATTGTTCCATCTGAATATATATCATCTGGTGTTCCTACTCTTACTTTAGGTTTATATGCAAAAGATTTTACTCCTGCATTTCTTAAGTTTTCTAATACACTTAAACCTAATTTGTTAGAATATTCATAATATCTTTTTTGTTTTGTATTATGTGTTATATATACTTCTGCACCTGATAACATACTAGATGAATCATTTGAGTTTATATGAAAACTTACTAAAAGGTCTGCATTATTATTTTTTGCTCTATCAGCTCTTTCTTTTCTCCCTAATGTTTCATTGTTTTCTTTAGTTAGTATTCCTGTTATTCCGTGGTGTCCTGTCTAGTATTTCTTTTACTTTTGTTGCTATTTTCCAAGTAAGATTTTTTTCTACAAGTCCTCCTCCAATTGCTCCTGTCTCAGTCCCACCATGCCCTGGGTCTAACATTATTATAACATCATTATTTGCATTTACGCTATTTGGTATTATGCATAATCCTAATAATATTACTAAGACTAGAAAAATGACTTTGTTTAATTTGGTTTTCATTCTTTTGTTCCTCCTTGTTTTTTTCATATTTTCATTCTTATTTTACTATATTAAAGTTTAAACATCAATACCAATTAATGTTTTATTTTTATTTTTTGTTAATTTTGTTACAATGTTTCTTTTATGTATTTTTCTTATACAAAAAAATAATAAGGGCTATGTAACAAACACCATCATCAATAAATATTATTCTCTAGCATATTTTTTGCTTTTTATCTTTCCTGGTATATATAGCAATAAATATAATAGCTTATTATATATCCCATTTACATTTTGAAATGAATTTTTTGTTTTAGTAAGATAGCTAAACAAAATATAATGTTTTATTACATATAACCTTTTCTTAAAAGTAACATCTTTCATATCATGATTAAAAATCTCTTTAAAATATTCAAAATACCCATAAGGATTTTCCACAAACTGTTTTTTTACATTTCTTGTATAACCATCTTCTTGATATTCACACACCATAATTGGTTTATTAATACAAACCATTTTGTATTGCAAATCCATTTCATGATACATTCTAGCTTCTGTAACAAATTTCTCTTGTTGTTCTAATTTATGTTTATACTGTTTTCTAATTTTAGAGAAAAATACTAATGCCTTTTCGCCTGTTTCTCCATCTTTAAAATACAAATCAAACATTGTTGTTTCTTTTTTAGTAAAGTTTTTTCCCATATTTTCATTGTTTTGATTATATTTTAAAAAGCAAATAGCATAACAATCATCTCTATTTTTATTTTCCTGAATAGTTTTTTCAATTATACTAAAAGCATTATCTGTAAAATAATCATCTGAATCACACTCTATTATCACATCACCTGTTGCTTTTTCTACTAAATTATTAATTGCTATCATTTTTCCTTGATGCTCTTGTTTGTTGTATATAATCTCAATTTTATTTTCTTGTATCCATGTTTCTACTATCTCTTCTGTATTATCTGTTGAGCTATCGTTCGTAATAATCCATTCTATTTCTATTCCATCTTTTTTATTTTTTAATAAACTTTGATATAGAGTCCCTAATAAATTAGCTCTGTTGTAGGTTGGTGTTAATATTGATATTCTCATTTTTACTCCATTTCTTTAATTTAAGTTTTAAGCTTTATCTTTCTAACATTTTTATAATTTCACATATAATTTCTTGATTTTGATATGGTTTTAGATTTTCTTTTTGTTTTTGATTTTCTTTACTTGTTATAACTTCTTTTAAAACTGTGTAAATTCCATTTTCCGAATTTTGTGATATTTTACTATTTTCGTAATTTTGCACTGCTTCTCTTGCTGCTGTGTCTGTAATTAAGATTGGTTTATTTAATATTTTGGCTTCTTCAATTACCATACCATACCCCTCAAATTCAGAAAATAAGCAAAAATAATCTGCCTTTTTTATGTATGGATACGGATTCTCTCTTTTTCCTAATAACTCAAACGATTCTTCTAATCTATTTTCTTTTATTAATTTTTCTAATTTTTCTTTTTCTACACCTGTTCCTATAATATGGAACTTATGGTCTAATCCCTCTTGTATTAACTTTTTATGTACTTTAATTAGACGCTCTATTCCCTTTTGTTTTACCAATCTTGCTACACTAACAAAATGAATTTTATCATCTTCCCAATTTTCTTCTATTTTTTCTTCTGCTTTTTTTATTATATTTTCAGCATTAATATAGTTGTATATAACTTGTTTTGTTTGATTTTTGTTAGTATCATAAATTTTATCAAAACTTGCTAAATTATCTTTGCTTACAAATACTAGACTATCATATTTTTCATATATCATTTTATCTAATTTTTGTTTAAGTTTAGCTTTTACCCCTGTTCCAAAGACTTTTGAAATATCATTATGAACCCATGCTATTTTTTTTGTATTTTTATTTGTAGTACTAAATAACCTAGTTATTGGCCCCTCTAAAAATGCAATTTCTGCTTTATAGTTTTCTTTAATATATTTTTTATATATTGACTTTTGTAAGAATAAGATTTTTAATGGAATAAGATATTTTTGCAAAGCAGTCAATTCAGCATATGAACATTTTTTGTGATTTTTTACTTTTATTTTGTTGTTTAATTGCTTTTCTAGTTCTCCATTTGCATAAATGGTAAAAATAGTCACTTCATATTTTTTGGATAACTCATTTGCTAAATCTACTAATACCCTTTCTGCTCCACCTAAAGTTAAACTAGTAATTCCAAATAAAATCTTTTCCATAATTAATTTCATCCTTTAATTCTAAATATTTTACAAAAAATAGGATAAGTAAAACTATTTATTGATTTCATATATAAATTTTTCCCACCTTTTGCTTGTTTCAAAATCTTGTTTTTCTTCCAATTAGGAAATTTAGTATTTAAGTTTGTCCATGTTTTTTCTAATAATTCTTTTCTTAACTTTTTATCTTGTATTTTTACCATTCTAAGTAAAGAACTACAAAGTAAATATCTAGTATATATATATTCTAATACCTCTTTGTATGTTTCGAATAAATCATTTTGTTTGTAATATGTAATCACATGTTCTAATACATCAAATATCTCTTTAGTTCTTTTGTTTTGTTTGTTTATGATTGAGTTTTCTCTTTGTCTATAATGAACACATGTTTTTTTCAAAAAAGAGAATTTATTACAATATGGTATCAATTTATATGTGAATTCTATATCTTCATATAAATAACCTTTTGGGAATTGAATTTTAGTTTGTTCTAGGAGTTCTCTTTTTATTAACTTATTCCATGCAACTACTCTAATTTTTTCTAAAGCTTCTTGTTTTCCTTGATAGACAATTCCTGTATCTATTTTAGTTTTATTTGGATATTCCCAATAAAAATCGCATTCTACAATGTCACTATCTTCTTTTTTAGCTATTTTATACATTTCTTCATACATTACTAGTTCCACATAATCATCTGAATCTAAAAAGGCTATATATTCCCCTTTTGCGTGGTGTATCCCAAAATTTCTAGCATCTGACAAACCACCATTTTCTTTTTCTAAATATGTAATTTTATTAGGGTATTTTTCTTTGTATTGTTTTGCTATTTTTTCTGAATTGTCTTTTGAGCCATCGTTTACTAAAATTATTTCTATTTCCTCTAATGTTTGGTTTACTAACGTTTCTAAGCATTGTTCTATATAATCTTCTACATTATAAATTGGCACAATTACACTTACTTTTGGCATATTTATCTATCCCCTTCTAACTGACAGTTTTGTTGGAAAATTAGTCTAATAACACCTAAATTGTAATTATTTTTCAACAATTATCTCATTTTTAAATATAATTTAACATTCAATTTAAGTAAAATTCTCTTTACTAATTGTTTTAAATTTTCAGGGTTTATATTTTTATATAATTTTCTCTTTTTAATTTCTTTACAGTAATTATTTAATTCTTCCCCTTTTAAACTATTTGTCTTTAATAACACACCATTTGTATAATATCGTTTTACTATTTTTTTTGTTTCTTCTTGTATTTGATAGTTTTTTAGTTTTTGTAACATATTATCATAATGTTTTAACACATCTTTTGCTCTTTCTATGTCTGTTTTATAATCTTTTTGTCTTGTTAAACTGTTTGTTGTTTGCAAATAATAATAACCATATTTATCAGTAGATACAAAACTTTTTGCTTGTATTATAATTAGGGAAGTTAAGCCAAAATCTTCATGATACCTAAGTTCATATTGAAAATTGTTTTCCATGAAAAATTCTCTTTTATATAAATAGATACAAGCTGGGTCAATGAACAAGTCAAAAGTACACAATTTTTTATAAGCTTCTTCTCCAGTAGTTTTTTCAAAAACTGGTCCACCTAATTTTTCAATAATCTTACCATTTTCGTCTACTGTTTGCATTTTAAATTTTATAATATCTATTTCTTCTTCCATGTATTTTTCTAAATCTTTATATAAATTTTCTTCTATGTAATCATCTGAATCAATAAATGATAGATATTTCCCTTTTGCATATTTCATTCCATAATTTCTAGCACTTGCCAATCCCCCATTTTCTTTTCTTAAATAGGTTATGTTTAATGTTTGGTGTTCTTCTATGAACTTCTTTATTGTAGTTTCTGAATTATCTGTTGAGCCATCATTTACAACAATGATTTCAAAATCTTGCATTGTTTGTTTTGCAAGACTTTGTAAACATTTTTCAACATAATTTTCTGTGTTATAAACTGGAACAATTATACTTACCTTTGGCATCTTAATTCCTCATTTTCTTCTTCATTATCTAATTTATAAGATTTGTTTAAAGTTATTCCTATTAATAATGGTAAACAAGTAAATAAACTATATACATATCTTGGTTCTCCAAATACTGGTGAAGCAAGTATTGTAATCCACATACATAAAATTGGCACATAAATTATTAACAAGTTGTATTTTTTTTCATAAATGCAATATATTATACCAAAAACTAATACCCAAAATAGAAAACCTATACTCAAAAACATACTGATAATAGGAATGTTTCTGCTGTTTACAAATTCATTTACTTTATCTAAAGACTCAAAATTTACTAATGGTTTTTCGCAAATTCCATAATCTACATTTTTATCTGCAAAACATTCTTCATTTACACCTGTATAAACTCCCCAACCTAATGTATTTGGATAATAGTATCCAAATGAATTACATATAATAGATGCTATTGTATGCATTGGATATTTTATAGCTAATTGCAAATATGTTTTTATTAAAGTTATTTTATCTTGTGCAAATGCTTCATCTGAAAATTGATGTTTTACTGGGTCTGAAAATACTGGGTTATAAAGTTCATCTAAATTATCAACTGGTAAATATTTGTGTATTGCGTCTTTTTCTTGTTGTGTTAATTCTTCATTTTTGTATTTTGTAAGTCTTGCAAACTGTTGTAAAATAACTGAAAAAGCTTCTTTTGATGACCCCTTTCCTATCCCACATAAGTTATAAATTGGACCTGTTATTATCATACATATTGCTATTCCTGTAATAATCATCAACCCTATTTTTACTTTATATTTTTTTACCATAATCATAATAATTGGAAATCCTAATATCATGGCATATAATCCATTATTCCTAAAAATTGCAACTAGAAAAACAGATATTATAAAAAGTGCTATTCTTAATTTGTGTTTCATAAAATTGTCTAAATTTGTTGCTATTTCTGTCATACAAATTGTTAGTGCTAACATTGCTAAAGCAAATGGTATATCTTTATACATTGTTATTGTTAAAAATGATATTGTTGGGCATAATGCATAGAAAAGTATGCTACATACTCTAATTGAAACTGGTACTTGCTTTTTTGCCATATAATAAATTGCAAAAGAGAATAAAAAGCAAGTAGTAAGTGTTTGCGATAATGTATATATAAATGCACCAAAATTATAACTTCCAATAAGTCCACCTATTTTTACACATAAAGTGATTATAGCTGTATGTATTGGTGGGTGATGCGCTGTAAATTCCCAATCTCCCATTCCTTGCATAATTTGTACTGTTGAATCTATTAATACATTTCCTGGATAATAATATAATAAATATGGTAAATAGGCTATAAACAGAATAATTGCTACTATCAAAATTGATTTTTTGTTAGCTGTAAAAAATGAAAGTTCTTTCTTCTTCCTTATTTTTTGCATTATGTTTGGCAGACTTTTCATTATAACCATTGCAATTGAAGTAATTGTTACAAAACATACTTCTAATTTTAAAAAAAGTAACATCATTTCCTTTTTTGAAATATATAAATTATCTACTAAATACCTTTCAGCAGTATATCCTGTTATAGCACAAATTGATGTAATTAATCCAAATATACTTGAACATATTATTAACCTTTTAGAACTGTTTTGTACTGCCTTGTTTAATAAAATATATAAAATTGCCACAATAATTATCCATTTAAAGTCATTTCCAGCCATATAAAATGAGCCATTTACTACATCTATGCTGATACATATTGTAGTTATTATGGCTAAAATTGCTAATCCTATTTTTATTAATCTGTTTTTATTTTCCATTTTTACACCTTTATTCTTAGTTTTTATTTTGAAAAACATTTCTAAAATATAAACAAAGTAATTTTTGTATATTTTTACATTTTATTTAGTTCTTTGTATTTGTCTGCATATTGGTTTAGTTGTATTTCAAAGTCTTGTTTACTTCTTTTTACCATAGTTTGTAATATTAGTCCGCCAAAGAATGACTGTATACTACAAATAAAGAAAAATACACTTGCAACAAATGATGGCATTTTTGGTACTAGACCTGTTTGTATATAATCTATTAAAACAGGAATTAAGAAAGCTAGTCCTACTATGGCTAGTAATATAGTTACCCATGTAAAAAATGATAATGGTCTATAATTTTTATATAGCATTCCTATTGTTTTTAATACTTTAAAACCATCTGAATAAGTGTTTAATTTAGATTCACTTCCCTCTGGTCTATCTCTGTATTCTATAATAACATTTTCTACACCCATGTTTTTGTCTAATGTATGAATTGTCATTTCTGTTTCAATTTCAAATCCTTTAGATAAAACTGGAAAAGTTTTTACAAATTGATAACTAAAAGCTCTATATCCTGTCATAACATCTCTAATATCACTTTTATATATCATGTTTATTAATCTTCTAACTAATACATTTCCCACATTATGGAATGGTCTTTTATTTTCAGTAAAATATGTAGATGATAACCTATCTCCAATAACCATGTCTGCATTTCTTTCTAATACTGCATTACACATTTCTTTTGCATATTCTGCTGGGTATGTGTCATCTCCATCTGTCATAATATAGCATTTTGCATCTATATCACGAAACATACTTCTAATTACATTTCCTTTTCCTTGTTTTCTTTCATAGCGAACTATTGCTCCAGCTTCTCTTGCAATTTTGTCTGTTCCATCTTTTGAATTATTATCATACACATAAATTGTTGCCTCTGGAAGCTCCTTTTTAAAATCTTCAATTACTTTTTTTATAGTTTTGCTTTCGTTATAACATGGTATTAATACTGCTATTTTATCCATTTCTTTTTCCTCCTACTTCTATATTTAATAGATTTATTAATTTATTTATAATGTGAAATTAATAATATATCAATACTTTACAAATTCTTCTACTAATTTTTCGCATTTGTTATCAAAATCTTTTTTCCATTCTTGGTATAACTTCATAATTTCATCTCTATTCTCTAGTGCTGTAATTATTTTATCTTTAATGTAACTTGCATCATCTTCTTTTTCTAAAATCACATATTCCCCTAATTTTGTTCCTACAAAATAATCATTATTATTTCCTAGTAAACATGGCACTCCCATTTCAAAACTTTCTATTGGAAACATTGGTGAATTTTCTGTAAATGTAGGGTAAATATTGATGTTATTTTTTTGTATTCTTTTCATTAGTTCTTCATTTGGAATATAATCGTCTAAACTTGTTGTTTCCAAATCTAATATTTGGGTAAATTGTTTTGCTCCATCATTAATTGGAACTACATCTGCAATACTGTTTGGTACTTGTTTCATAGCACTTAAGGCTGTATAAATGTTTTTTAGTTCTCTTGAGTCTGCATTATATATTCCTATTTTGATTTTTTCATCTTGATATTTTGATATTTTTTCACTATTTTCTTTGTGCACATTGTTTTGTAAATAATAACATTTAAAGCCTGCTTTTTTATAAAATTCATACATTGTGCTTCTTACAAATGCGAAACAATCAATTTTTTCTTGCTTATATAGATTCATTACTTCTTTGTTTAAATTCCAAGTAAAATCTGAAAAATATTCATAACAGTTCCCATGCCAAATTACTTTTATTTTTATTTTAGGGTCTATTTTTTTTATTTCTTCTATTGTATTTGTCCAACCATCACAAATTTGGCTAAAAATTACAGATTTTATTTCATTTTCATTAATTGTTTTTGCAATTTTTTTTATATCATTTTTTTTGTATATATGTTCTAATGGCATATTATTTTTAAATAAACCTATTGTAGATGCTGCAACACCTAGCCAAGTTGGATTGTAAAATACAATATATTCTTTTTTCTTGTATTTTTTTATTGTTTCTATTGCTTCTTCTACTCTTTTTTGGTATTTTTTATTTTGTTCTTTTGCTTCTTTACTATGTGTTATTTTATATTTGAAAGTGCTTAAAAAATGATATAGCTTGCTTAATATTTTATATATTATTCCATCTTTTTTTATAAAGCTTTTTAGAATGCTTTTAATTTTTTGCAAAACTCTCTTTCCTTTCATTTAGTATTTTTTCTTTCTTAGGTCTGACACACAAGCCATGAAAATTTGAACTTGTGAATAGCTTATTTTTCAATAAATTTTTCTAATTGCTCTTTTGCCTGTTTATTGTATTCTTGTTTCCACATTTTATACAATTGATGTATTTTTTCTTTATTTTTTATCATATTTTCTACCATTTTTGCATTTACAATTGGGTTGTCTTCTTCTTTTGTTATTACATATTGTTTTAAATCTTCTTCTAAAAAATCTGCATGGTTTCCAACAAGACAAGGAATTCCAAGTTCCATACTAATCCAAAATACTGGATGCATATAATCTGTAAATGATGTTGCAATTGTTGCATCATTTTGGCTTATTTTTTGTATTAATTCTGTATCTTCTATTTTTTCTATTTTTTGTTTTGTACTTTGGATTTCCATTGTTGCCAAGAAATCTTCCATTCTTTCTTCTAGCCTATTGTAGTTTAAATTACAGTTTTCAAAAAATTTTGCTATGCATAATTGGTTAAATATGTTTTTATCCCAAGTGTAGTTTAGTGGATAAATCCCTAAATCTGTTTTGCCATTTGGTAATTTGATTGCTACTTTTTTATTTTCTTTCAAAATATAGTTTTCTTTTAAGTATGAGCAATTATAGCCTAAACCTTTGTAAGTATCATATTGCCCTTTTCTTAGAAAAGCTATATCGTAAACTTGTTTTTCTTTTGCTAATTCTAATAATTTGAAAAAGTTTTCTCTTTCATAATCATAATATAAAAGACTGTCTTGTGTATTACAAATAACTTTTATTTTTATATTAGAATTTTTCTCTTTTATATCTTTTATTAGCTTGTCCCAACCAATTTCTAAACCACTAAAAATAATTTGTTTTACACCATTTTTGATACTTTGTTCTATTATTTCCATGTTATGATTATAGTCAAACTCTGTCCACCCTAAGTGAATTGGTTTTGAATTTTCAAACATATTTGTTATACATATATTATCTTCTGGCTTTTTATCTCCATACAATAAAATATAATTTTCCATTTTAATCCTTTCTTAATAACTTCCTTATTGAAGATTTAAAGTTTAGTAAAACATTCATATAACCAATATTATTATGAATTATAAATGCTTCTTTCCAAGTTTCATCTCTTAAAATATTTCTACATTTGAAGATGTTTAGTCTTTCAATAGTAGATAGTTTCCCATCTTTTTCTACATATTTGTCTGTTCCAAAAGTATCATTAAATACCATACTGTAATAAGCTTCTATTAATTCTTTACTTGGATTTTCTTTTGTGTTTTTTAGTAAATTATATATATATTGTTTAGTTTCTTTTGCTTCATAAGGATGATATTTCATATATTCATTTATTTCTTTAGCACCTTTTAACATTCCCTCTTGTAATGGCATTATATATTTTTTTACAATTTCAATTTCTTCTGTTTTTGCTTTTCTTATTGCTTCTCCTTGTTTATATCCGAGTAACACTTCCTGTTCCTGGATTGTAAATCCATTCAAGTAATGTAAGCATACTGGCTACTTCATTATTTCTTATGCTTGTATCATCTATAAAGCTTATTTTTTTAGTGTTTTTAGGTTGTAAGTTATAAAATTCATATAAAGTTAGGTAATATCCATCTATTTGTTTGTTTTCTAATATATGTGCTAAATTATCTTGGATTGTACCTCTCCAACCAATATCTACTATAAATATTGGTTCATTATTGTTTGTTATTCCTTTTGCTTTTTGTAAATATTCTAATAATTCTTCTCTTTTTCTTTTTAGTTCTTCATTTATTGTTTTAGTAAATTCTTTATCTGCACATAAGTTTTGCACCCTTAAGTCAAACCATGGATTTAGTATTTCTTCTTCTGGGTTTAGTTCATATTTGTCCATAAATTTTTGGTATGGCTTTATATCTATTGCTAGAGTTTTAAATAATGCTTTCATGCTTTGTTCTCTATATTGTGACCATAAACGTAATAATTCTGGAATAGAAAATTCTTTTAAAGAGCTACTAAATGTTGCCATTCTACTTACTTCTATTGTTTCACATTCTGGCATTTGAACTCCACCAAATGGATTGTTTTGTTTTATAATTTCATGGATTTTTATGAATGTTTCTCCCTCTCTTGTGCAATAATAGACTTTTGGTATGTTATTTTTTATTGCATATTCTACTATGCTATATACAAAGAAATATAATAGTGGTGCTAAATCTAATCCAGCATTAATATAAGGGTTTTCGTTTTTTAATTTTGATAAGTTAAATTCAAAGTTTCTTTCTTTTTCTGGTGTAAAATTAAATTCTGTTTTAGTTGTCTTAACTGTTTCAATCCCTAGGCTTTTTGCCATATTTATGTCTGAATGTATATTATCTCCTACATGAATATGCTCTTTTGGGCTAATCCCTAGTTCTTCCTCTGCTTTTTTATATAGATTTCCTGTCCTTTTGTTTAGTTTGTAATCTGCTGAACTATATATTTTTTCTATTTTGACAGGTACTTTTAAATAATCTAATAGTTCTTGTAATTCTTTTGCCCCCATGTAAAAATCTGATATACAGTATTTTTTCAAGTCTTTATATTTTTCAAAAATAGGTAAAATTTCTGGGTTTATATAAATTACTCTTTTTTCTTGTTCTATTTCTTCTTTTACTAATTCTTCTACTATGTTTGGCATTGGTTCTTGCATTATTTCTTTTTGTAATTTATCTAGTACATCTGTTATTGTGCATTCATCATCATTTCCTTTTTCTTTTTCTTCTTGACATAGTTTGTATTCTATTTCATTTCTTAGTTTTAGTATTTTATATATGTCTTTGTATTCTTTTTTTAGGTTTTTTTCATATTTTAATGCAATGTATTTGGCTGTATGTAATTTTGTTTCTTCTGGATGGCATTTTCTTTTTATGATTGTGTCCCAAATATCAAAACTTATTATCATTTGCTTACATCCTTTCCTTAAAATATCCCTTTTTATTTTTTTCATTTTATCATGGATTGGTATTATAATCAAGCAATATTAATAAAAATTGTTTGCTTGTAAAAATTACAAATCAATTTTCTATAATATTAAAAGGTGACATTATTTCTAATTTGAAATTTTGTCACCAAAAGCTCATATTATTCTTACTTATTTATTTACATTAATCACATTTTACTTATGGTGTTAAAATCACACGAAAACTACCATTACCGTAAGCATCTCCTGTACTATAATAAAATGCGAAACTTCCACCTACAACTGCACCATTACTGTAGTCACCGACCACGTAATAAAACTGGATACGATAAATTTACAAAATTAGATACATCTCGATTCCAACCAGTTGAATCACTACCTGAAGTTGATGTCTCATAGATGGCATCTCCTTTCATTCCTTTTGAATTATTATAGTTGGTAGCTTGATTATCTGTTGTTACTTTATAAATATCTGCATATTTTCTATTTGTTGCTACTGCTTTTAATAAGTCTGTATTGTATCCATTTGAACTAACATTACTATTATTAATATATCCTGCTACATATTCCCATGATGTTCCATTAATATCATAAATGCCATAAATATTCCCTGTTGTACTTTGTAAAACTTTTGATTTATAATCCCCTTCTCCTGTTTTATAATTAGTGCCGTTATTTGATATTTCTGTTCCATTTCTTCCATATTGGCTTTCTGCTAAATATGCAATTGCTCCCCATTCTGTATTTTTCATCATATGGCTATTTCCTGTTAAACCATATGTAGTTTTTACACCTTGGCACGCTGTAAATATATCACTTACTTTTATATTTCTTAAACTTAGTATATTTGGTGTAATTGTTACTTTACTTGCAGTTCCACTACTTTCAAATTTTCCTACCCATATTCCTGCTTTACTTCCATCAAATTCAAATGCTGGATGTGGAATATAGTCTGCATATTTGCTGTTTTTTACTGTTCCTGTTACATTTGTTGGCTTTGAATCTGCTACTAATTTTTCTGTTTCAGAGCTAGCATCTATAATCCCTTCTATGTTACTATATCCAATTATTCCTGTTGTACTAGTTCTATCTTTTCTATACGCTTTTGCATTTGTTGTATTGTTAAAATATGTTATTTTATATGCATATCTTGGTATCCATACAAAATAAGCATTACTATCATTAGTTCTTGCATTTGCCCAATTACTTGTTCCTGTACTTTCCGTATCCCCTGTTTGTTCTTCATATTTGTACCAATCATTTGTATTATTTGTAATATCAGCAGTTACCCAATCTATGCCATTATATTTTATTGGTGTTAATCCTCCTAAATAGCTAGCTGGTGACATTGGTTCGCTTATTACATTATTGTTCAAATCCAACCAAACTATATCTATTACTCCATTTGCTTTACTAAACATTTCGCTTTCTTCTATGGTTGGTATTGCTAATTTTATTTCTTTTGACTTTCTTGCTGTTCTTGTTTTTCCTTCTTTTTTTCCAGTAACTATTATATCATATATTCCTTCTTTACTTATTATATAACTTGCTTGTCCTGTGAGATTATCAATTACATTAGTTTCTTTTGTAAGTATATTTCCTCTACTATCCTTTATTTCTATTGTATAATTTTCTCCAAATTCTTCTATATTTGTTATATTTATTGTAATTGCTTTTTGTTCTAACATTCTTTCTTCGTTTGGTTCTATTTTACTTCCATTTGTTTTCGTTATATGTTCTTCAAATATTGGTATTACTCCTCCTGTTTTTTCTACTTTTATAATGTTTAAGTCTTCTTTTTTTATTGTGATTTCATATCCATCTATTTCTATAATAATTGTTCCATCTTCATTATTGATTACTTCATCTATTTCTCCCTTTTCTTTTTGTTCATTTAAGTAATCTTCTAATAATTTTTTAGTTCCTGTATATTTTTCTGCACTATAATCTGCTAGCATCAACTGTACTTTTTCTATAACACTTTTTTCTTTCGTTTCTTCTTCTGCATTTTTTGCTTTATTTATTAATCCATTATCTCCCACCAAAGTTGCAATTCCTATTCCTGCTAAAATTAGTAAAATAATTATTGTTATAACTAGTGCAATTAATGTAATACCCTTTTCTCTGTAATCCATTTTCTCTTTCATTTTTACAAACATTCCTTTCTATAAACACAAGTTTTTAGTTTGTTGTTTATATTATCTTTAGTTTCTACTAGAACAGTTCTTTTTATTCTTTTGTTGTTCGTTATGTAAAGTCGATGTTACTATATATGTAGTATATTAAAGTTCATTCTTTTTGTCAATGATAATTTATTGTTTTAAGACTTGTTGTTAAATATTACACACATTTAAACATTGACTTTGCTTTTCTAAAATGTTATCATTTAACAAAGAGGTGTTGTTTATGAAACAAAAGAAAGAACCAATAAATTTAAAATTTACAATTGTTGTTTTATTATTCGTATTATTAATTTTTGCAGTGTTTGGTGTGTTCTTATATCATATTAATAAATCTATAATTAAATATGAAAATGATAATAATATAATTGATGAAACTAATGTACCTGATGTACCTATAAATACTAATTCTAATTCTGTTTCAAATACTACACAAAATACTTCAGAAAATACTTTAGAAAATACTTTAGAACAAGATACCATAGTACCCAAAGTTGAAACTTTAGATATTTCTAGTGACTTAGTCCAAAAGCTTTATAACTATATACTTAAAAAAAGTGATTATGAAGAAAATTTAGTTTATTTAGATAAAAAAATTACTAATGAAACTATTAATAATAAACTAAAATTAATGACTGTTTTTACTAATTTAGAATATTCTGATATTTATGAAACAACTACAGAAAACGAATATGGTATGTCAATTACTCATACATTATTTAAAAATGAGACTGTAGAAAAAAAGGCAAAGGAAATCTTTGGTCCATCTGTTTCAATTGTTCATGAAAGTTGCCCTATCCATTTTACTGAAGCTATTGACTATAAAAATGGTATTTATGACTGCTATTCTTATCAAGGTGGTGGTATAACTCCTTGGGAATCTTCTAGTTTTGAACTAAAAAAAGCTGAACAACAAGAAAATGAAATTTATATTTATGATACTTATACTCATGTTCATGAGGATTTAGAAAATATGGAAAAAACTACTACAAATAAAGGTTTTTATAAACATACTTTTAAGAAAAATTTAGATGGTAGTTATTATTGGTATTGTACAGAACCTATTGATGAATTTTAAAATATCATTTTATGAAAGTACTAATAGTTGTGACATTTTTAAAATTTCAAGATTTTTACATAATATTAAAGCGACATGATTCTAATTTTTTAGAACTTTGTCGCTTTAATTATATTATAAGAAAGTTATCGGATTTTCCTATAACATTAAATATTTTATTTAAATTGATTATCAATTTCTTTTAAGATTACGTCATGTGCACTTCCTTCTGCAATACTTACTTCTGATACTAGAGTTAATCTTGCTTTTTCGTGGAATTCTGGAATTGTAACACTTCCACAGTTACACATTGTTGATTTTATTTTTGCAACTGTTATTGCTAAGTTGTCTTTTAATGTTCCTGCATAAGGTATGTAAGAGTCAACACCCTCTTCAAAAGAAAGTTTTTTGTCTCCTCCCATATCATATCTTTGCCAGTTTCTAGCACGGTTAGAACCTTCTCCCCAGTATTCTTTTACAAATGCATTTCCTTTTTTAATAACTCTTGTTGGGCTTTCATCAAATCTTGCAAAATATCTTCCCATCATTACAAAGTCTGCTCCTAATGCAAGTGCAATTGTTATGTGGTGGTCATGTACAATTCCACCATCTGAACATACTGGAATATACACTCCTGTTTCTTCGAAATATTTGTTTCTTGCTTCTATTACATCTATTAGTGCTGAAGCTTGTCCACGACCTATTCCTTTTGTTTCACGTGTGATACAAATAGAGCCACCACCTACACCAACTTTTATAAAGTCTGCTCCTGCTTGTGCTAAATATCTAAATCCTTCAGCATCAACTACATTTCCAGCTCCTATTTTAACATTGTCTCCATATTTTGCTCTTACAAAGTCAATTGTATTTTTTTGCCAAACTGAATATCCGTCTGAAGAGTCCATACAAATTAAATCTACTCCTGCATCTACTAATGCTGGAATTCTTTCTTCATAATCTCTTGTGTTGATTCCTGCTCCTACTATGTATCTTTTATTTTCGTCTAATAGAGACTCTGGATTATTTTTTCTTTCTTCGTAATCTCTTCTAAATACTAGGTATTTTAATCTTTCTTCATCATCTAAAATTGGCAAACAAGCAATTTTGTTTTCCCATATCATGTCATTTGCTTCTGATAAACTTGTTCCCTCTTTTGCCCATATTACTTTGTCTTTTGGTGTCATGAATTTGTCTATTGGCTCTTCAAAACTATCTCTAGTGATTCTATAATCTTTGTCAGTTACTAATCCAATAAATTTTCCTCTTGCAGTTCCATCATCTGTTATAATTACTGTTGAATGTCCTGTTTGTCTAACTAATTCAATAACTTCTCTTAATGATGTTCCTGATTTTACGTTTGAATCACTAACAACAAAACCTGCTTTGTGTTTTTTTACATGTCTTACCATACTTGCTTGTGATTCAATTGATTGTGAACCATATATAAATGCAACTCCACCTTCTCTTGCTAAGGCTATTCCCATTTGTTCTCCTGATACTGATTGCATAATAGCAGATACCATTGGTACATTTGCATAATATTTTGGTTCTTCTCCTTTTTTGTATTTTACAAGTGGTGTTTTTAAGCTTACATTACTAGGGATACATCTTTCGTCTGTTAAATTTGGTAGTAATAAAAATTCGTTAAATGTTCTTGAAATATCTTCTACAATTTTTGCCATTTTTATCATTCCTTATATAATAATATTTAGGTTTTTTAAGGTTTTACCTATAAACCTTTAATTATATTTTTGCATTTATAGAAAAAGTGCCATTTCTAGCACTTTTAATAAACTGTCTATTGGGCTGTAGGATAAACACTTACTTGTTTTTTATCTCTTCCTTTTCTTTCAAACTTTACTGTTCCATCTACTAATGCATATAGTGTGTCATCACTACCTTTTCCAACATTAGTACCTGGGTGCATTTTAGTTCCTCTTTGTCTTACCAAGATATTTCCTGCTAATACAAATTGACCATCAGCTCTTTTTACACCAAGACGTTTAGATTCACTCTCTCTACCGTTATGGCTACTACCTTGACCTTT
>JAAWEC010000091.1 GCA_022794095.1 Clostridia bacterium | reverse complement strand
GGTAGTACATTTAATTTAGAACAATTAAATGTTTTATTAGATGAAGATAAAATAATAGGAGAACACTCTGTAGATGATGTAAAAGAAACCATTAACTCATTAAAATTATTCGATTTTGTGATTAAAACTATTGATGAAGAACTAACACCAAGATTATTAAAGGAATATCATTCTTTATTAAAATCTAATACTATAGATTCAGAGCGTGGATTTGCAGGAGTCTATAAAAAAATACCTAATAAATTAAGAGGTGTAGATATAGAAACAGCTTGTAGAAATATTAGAAAAATGTCAAACAAGATTAAATGGGAAGTTAAGTAAATATAAAAATGCGATAGAAGAACTAAAAAATAAGTAGAAAAAGGAAGTATAAAACTGATGATAGAAAAAATAAAAAAACAGATAGTATGTAGTGATTATGATGGAACAATTTATATAACAGAAGAAAATATGGAAAAAAATATAAAAGAAATAAAAAAATATCGTGCTTTAGGAGGAAAATTTGTAATAGTTACAGGAAGAAGCAGAACAAGTGTAAAAGGAGTAATAGAGGAATACAATATTCCTTATGATTATATAATCTCAAATAATGGAGCAGTAATCTATAATAAAAACATGGAAAAAATATATGACCAACCAATTAAAAGTAACATCTCAGATAAAATACTAAAATACTTAAAAACAAAGAAAAATATTGAAATATATTTTTATGATGAAGAAGACAAAATAAAATACCATAATCAAGAACTATTAAAAATAAGAATAATAACACAAGACTACGAATTAGCTCAGATTATTGAAGATGAAGTAAATAGATTATTTAAAAATGATGTAATAGCACATGCAGCATTTCCAAGAATGTATTATGATAACAAAGATTTTGTAATAGTAGACATTGTTTCAAAAAAAGCAGGAAAAGAAAACGCAATAAAAAAGCTATCAGAAATATTGAATATAGAAAAAGAGCAAGTAGTTACAGTTGGAGACGGCAGAAACGATATTGAAATGATAAAAAAATACAATGGTTATTCAATGGAAACTGCTGAAGACGAAGTGAAAAAGTCAGCCAGTAAAATTTTTGAGAATATAGCAGATATGCTAAAACATTTGGAAAATGCTTAAAAAACATCTTTAAACTATATAAATTCTACAATCTCTTAATTACAATAAAATCAATCCTTACAAAAATGTAAGATTAATGTAAGATAAATCGATTGCAACTCCTTTTAAAAGCATTTATAATTAAAGCATGAAAAGGAGGTTTTTATATGCAAAAAATTTTAGAAGTAAAAAATATCGAGAAATATTATGGAAGTAAGGTTATGCTTACAAAAGCAATTGACAATATAAGTTTTGATGTCAACAAAAAGGAATTTGTAGGAATTATGGGAGCAAGTGGTTCTGGAAAAACAACACTTTTAAACACAATTTCAACAATAGACAAAGTTACATCAGGGCATATTATAATAAATGGAGAAGATATAACAAGGCTAAAAGGAAACAAATTAAACAGATTTAGAAGAGAGCAATTAGGTTTTGTTTTTCAAGATTTCAATTTATTAGACACATTAACAGCATATGAAAATATAGCAATTGCTTTAACGATACAAAAAGTAAATGCAACTGAAATAGACAATAGAGTAAAAGAAATTACAACTAAATTAGGAATTTCAGACATTCTGAAAAAGTATCCATATCAAGTGTCAGGAGGGCAAAAGCAAAGAATTGCCATTTGTAGAAGTATCATTACAAATCCAAAATTAATTTTAGCAGATGAACCAACAGGTGCATTAGATTCAAAATCTAGTAGGCAAGTATTAGAAAATTTTGAATTTTTAAACCAAAAATTAGATGCCACAATTTTAATGGTTACACATGATGCATTTACAGCTTCATATGCTAATAGAATTTTATTTATCAAAGATGGAAAGATTTTTAATGAACTTAACAAAGGAAATGACACAAGGAAGCAATTTTTTGAAAAAATAATAGAAGTTCAAACACTTCTTGGAGGTGATTTAAACGATGTTATTTAAGCTTTCTTTTAAAAATATGAAAAAGAGTATAAAAGATTATGCAATTTATTTTTTAACATTAGTACTTGGAGTAGCAATTTTTTATATGTTCAACTCTTTAGACAGCCAACAAGCAATGATACAGGTATCACGGTTCACAAAGAGAAATGATAAAACTAATGGTAGATATGCTTGGGTATATATCTGTATTTGTGGCTATTGTATTAGGACTACTTATTGTATATGCTAATAATTTCCTAATTAATAGAAGAAAAAAGGAATTTGGTATATATATGTCACTTGGAATGGGAAAAAGACAAATATCAAAAATAATTTTGATGGAAACAATGTTAGTTGGAATTATATCACTAGCTATTGGAATTGTTATTGGTGTATTTGGTTCGCAATTTATGTCAGTATTAGTTGCAAAAATGTTTGAAGCTGACATGCACGAATTCCAATTTGTATTCTCACAAAATAGTTGTATAAAAACCTGTATTTACTTTGCAGTAATGTATATAGCAGTAATGTTTTTTAACACAGTAACCATTTCAAGATACAAACTAATTAATTTATTAAATGCTCAAAAAAAGAATGAAAAAGTAAAAATAAAAAATCCAGTTGTTTCTGTTTTAGTATTTATAGTTGCAAGTTGCATTTTAGGTTATGCATATTGGAAAGTAACAGCAGACATACACTCTTTAGATACAGCAGAAAAAATATTGCCACCTATATTAATGGGAATAGTAGGTACAGTTGCAGTATTTTGGTCACTATCAGGATTTATTTTGCAAATTGTTCAAGGGAACAAAAAAATATATTTAAAAGATACAAATATGTTTGTCTTAAGACAAATAAACAACAAAATCAATACAATGGTAATTAGTATGAGTGTCATTTGCTTAATGTTATTTATGACAATTTCTATACTTTCTTCTAGTTTAGCATTAAGAAACACAATGCAAAAAGATTTAATAGAAATGACGCCAGTAGATGTAAACTTATATAAAACAGCAAATTTACCAGAAAGTATCACTAATGCCAATGGAAAAACTATTACTTATACAAAAGAACAAATGGAAGATTCTAAAATATTAGTACAAGAAACTTTAGAAAATAACGGATTTGATATGAGTAATTTAAAAGATATTGTAGAAATTTCAATTTATACAGATAAAAACTTAACATGGGAAGCATTTTTTGGAGATAAAACAGAAGAGGTAAAAGCTGAATTTCCAATGCTTCAATATAATACAGAAGAGGAAATTATAAAAATTTCTGATTATAATAAAATAGCTAAATTATATGGTATAGAAGAATATGAATTAAAAGATAATGAATATATTGTACTTTGTGATTTTAATAGTATGGAAAATATAAGAAATAAGGTATTGAAAAATAGAAATCATATTTTAAAAATAGCAGGAAAACAGTATAATTCTAAATATAATGAATGTAAAAGTGGATTTATTGTGATGTCAACAAGCCATATAAATACAGGAATTATTATAGTACCAGACA
The DNA here is from genome assembly GCA_022794095.1 of Clostridia bacterium. GTDB lineage: Bacteria > Bacillota > Clostridia > TANB77 > CAG-508 > CAG-269. The sequence goes on along the minus strand of JAAWEC010000091.1, from coordinate 1,245 downwards.
ATTGCAGTTTAACAGAAAATATGAAAAAAAGGTCATTATTAGCTGCAAATTACAATGCCACAACAAATGAAAAAAAAGAGGAAATAGAAAATTTATTTCATAGTAATCCAGATGAAGAAGAAAGCTTTATAGAAAAACTATGTAATAAAGGAATAGGAATAGATGGTTTAACAAAAATAACAATTATGGAGTCAAGTGTAGGATTAGCAACAATTGTAACATTTATAGCAATATACTTAGGAATTATCTTTTTGATAGCAAGTTCAGCAATTTTAGCATTGAAACAATTAACAGAGAGTTCAGACAATAAGCAAAGATATACAATTTTAAGAAAAATTGGTTGTGACGAAAAAATGATTAATAAATCTTTATTTACACAAATAGGTATATTTTTCATGGTACCATTAGTACTTGCAATTATTCATTCAGTCTTTGGAATACAATTTGCAATAGAAATTCTATCAGGAATAGCAGCTAAGGAAGATTTATTACCATCAATAATTGCAACAGTTATTGTTATTGGAATAATATATGGTGCATATTTTATAGCAACATATTTTGGAAGTAAAAATATTATAAAAGAAGAATAGGATTTGGGGACGGCCTCAAAATCCTATTTTTTAAAATTATAGTAGAAATTAAAAAGCTATTGTCAAAGTTTTGGACATATGTTAAGATAGTATTAGTAATTTGTACAAAGGAAAAGAGGTAATTATGAATAAAAAAAGAACAAATCGTTTAGTTGCAATATCAAATATTATAGCAGTAGCATCAATTTATATATTAGCATTTTCAACGAAATATTTATTATCAAGCATTATGACAGGAAATAATGAAGGAAAATCCATTTTTAACAGTTTTATAATAGATACTTTATTGAATAATATACAAATAATAATGACTTTAGTATATTGTGGAATGGGAATACTTAATATTATTTGTGCAATTCAAAATAAAGAAAATAAAAAAATATTTTTTTGGCAATTAGTCTTTGGAATTTGTATATTATGGAATGGTAGCAATATAATATTAGATTTACAAGAGAACGAGTTTATAGAATTAATTATATTTGGAATAGTTCCAATAATATTAGCAATAATAAATCTTATTTTAATAAGGAAAAATAAGCCTAAAGTAATTCAAGTTATATCATATATTGGTGTAATTATACTTTCAATACTTAATATAATTGGGATTATAGGTTCATATTGGAATATAATATGTATAGTAATGCAGTTAATATAT
>JAAWEC010000090.1 GCA_022794095.1 Clostridia bacterium | reverse complement strand
TTGCTTTTAGTTGATTTTTTGGAACAATATTTTGAACATAATTAGATTAAGTATTTTTTTGACATTTCAATTGCATGTTGCCACTGTAAGTGTCTTAAAACTCTCTAATCTACCCATTTATCTTGAACCTGTCCAATGTATCCATCAAATATCACAATCCCCTGGATAAGAAAATGTTGCATTTTTATATTTTCCAACTAATGCCCCTACAAATATAACTGATGAACGCATTTGTCTCATTAATTCTTCTGGTATTTCATATTTTGAAATTTTCCTTGTATCTATTACTACTTTATTCTTTTTTTTAATTACCTCTGCTCCTATTTGTTTTAATATTTCAAACATCATTTGAGTATCATGTATATTTGGTACATTATATAATGTAGTTTTCCCATCATGCAAAATAGTTGCTGCAATTATTGGCAAAGCTGCATTTTTTGAACCTGATATTGTAACTTCTCCTTCGACTTTTTTTCCTCCTTTGATTATGTATTCTGACATTTTTCTCCCACCTTTCACTTTTATTTATATATATTATGTTTTCTAAAAGTGAAAAGTTCTAAAATTTCAAGACTATTCTTAAAATTCTAAAACTTGTACTCTAAGAAAATACGAGAATTTTAAAAATCTTCACAATACGAATTTTGCATTAAATCAGACTTACTTTGTATTACCATATATAATTAATTGTGATATTTATGAAACTGAATATAGAAAAAAGACTATAAAAAATTTTGAATCAATTTCCAAATTATATTTACATAATAATGTCTCAAAAGAAACGTCCCCAATGCGACATAAAAATGTCCCAAAGGAAACGTCCCCAACACGACATTTATTTTCTTCTATCTACTGCATAGCTACTTCCCATTACAGATTTTGCTGCATGTTTTACTTGTGCTCCTACTTCTCCTATTTCTAATATATTGCTAAATCTTCCTTCGTCTGATACGACTACTCCTATGGATAAAGATGTTAATGGAAATTGTTCGATTATACCTTTTCTATTAGCTACTTCTATATATCCTTTTTCTAAATCGTTTTCTGTAAAGTATTTTCCTACATTGTGGTCAAATTGAGCTATTATGTTTTGACATAATTTCTCGCAGACAATCCCTGGAACTAATGCTACAAAGTCATCTCCGTCCAATATGACCAATGAATGTGTTTTCCATTTCACTTTCATGAATGCATCTAATTATTGTTTCTGCTGTGAACTCTATTATTTCGTCTCCTTTTAAAAATCCATATACATCATTATATGCTTTAAAATTGTCTAAATCTAAATATAAAACGCAAAAGCTTTCATTTTTCATAAGTCTCTTTTTTAATTCTGCATGTATTTGTACATTTCCTGGTAATCCTGTTAATGGGCTCATTCTTCTATTTGTTGAAAGTAATCTGTTTAGATTTTTTACAGTATGGTACAAGTATTGTTCATCTACTGGCTTTTTGATAAAGTATTCAATTGATTCTTGTAATATTTTTAGTCTATGTTCTCTTTCTCCTTTTGATGATACAACTATTACTGGTGTTATGGTGTTGTCCTCATCTTTTCTTATTTTTCTACACAAATCAACAACATCACGGTCAATGGCATCTTCATTAATAACGATTAATGATGGAATATTTTTTAGAGCAATATCTATTTGCTCTGTTTTTACACTAGTAAATTTATATCCTGTATCATCTTTGAATAACTCTCTAAAAATAACTATTGATGCATCATCGTCATCTATTATATATACATCTTGTATCATTTAATTTTTCCTCCGTTTTTGTTTTTATTTTTCTTCATTATATACAAAAAGACTTGATTTTTTCAAGCCTTTTTGTTTTTTTTATTCTTTTTTTTTCTTAATTCTATTTTTTGGTTTAAAATTTCTGTAATTTCATTTGTATTGATAGCTGGGAATGCCTTTTTTAAACGATGTACGTTTTTGTATAAACGTAAAATGGTTTTGTTTCTTTTCTTTTTTAAGCTTTCTACTAATTGTTGTATGCTTTCTGTTGTGGCAATTTTTTCTATCTTTTCTTCTTTTTCCTTTTTTAATTTTCTAATTTCTTTTAGTTTTTCTTTTATTTCTTTGTTTATGTTTTCTATTTTGTTTAGAGTAGATTTCATATTCTTTATATGTATAATTGAAATAACCATATCTACTAGGAAAACTGTAAATAAAACTGCTATAACATAGTTTATTAAATTTACATCTATCTTTTCTATTGTTTCTTGTATAAAAGGATGTATATATTTTACAAAAAGTACTCCTAGTACTCCCCAACAAAGTGAATTTGTTAAACAAATTCTTCCTTGAAAATTGATTTTGTGGTCAGAATAGTCCCAATATTTTGTGTTAAATGTTTTTTCTAAGAATACTCCAACTATATATTCCCATGCTGATAATACAATTATTGCTATAAAAAATAATAAAATTGGTTTATTTTCGAATTTGTCTAAGAATAGAAACATTATTGTTGCTCCTATACCATATATTGGGCAAAACGGGCCTTTTAGGAAGCCCGTATTGATTAATTTTCTTTCACAGATGGATCTTACTATTGATTCCATAACCCATCCTAAAAAGGAATATATAATAAAATATGTAATTATATCTAATAGGTTGATAATATTCATAATACCTTTCCTTTTGTTCTGTTATAGAAAAATCAAAGATTTTCCTATAACATTAAAACTTTTCATGTAATTTATTTAGTAATTTCTGTTGTAAGGGTTTGCTCTACATCACTTTCATTATATGCTATTACTTCTATTTTATTTTCTCCATCATTTAGTTCATATGTATATTCAAATTCTTTTCTTTCTTCTAACTCTAATACTTGGTCTAAGTTTAAAGTATATTTCTTTTCATTAATTTTGAATTCTATCTTTTTAATTCCTTGTTCATCAGATGCTTTTATTGTGAATTTTCCATCATCTGTTTCTACTACTTCAACTTTTGGCTTTGTTACTCCATTTACTTCTTGTTCTTTAGTTTCTGTTTTATTATTTTCATCTACTACAATAACTGTTAAAACATGTAATCCTTTTGGTATTTCTACAATTTGTTCACTTTCGTTTCCATTTATTTCGATTTTTGTTTCTTCTTCTTCATCCCAACGATAAGTCATATATTGAAGGATATTTTTTCCATTTGCTGTTATTTTTAAATTGTTTCCATCTGGCTCTATATTAATGTTTATAGGTTCTTCTATTGTATATACTTGAGTATATTCAATTTGTTGTCCATTTATATCTGTTGCTTTTACTTTTAATGTATTTACTCCTGTAGGTAATTCTATCGTGGTTTCTACTTCTTGGTTGTTATTACATGGTAATGATATTTCTGTTTCATCATTCCAGTCATAACTTACTTTAGCTAGTGGTTTATCATGTGTTACTTTTAATAAAATTTCTGTTTCTGCTATGTTTTCTACATAAATAACTGGTTTTGTGTTATTTGCTTCTTTAGTTGCTTCTTTATACATAGAATATGAACCTGAACCTATTATACATATACCAAATATTAATATACTAATAACAAAAAATTTTAATATGGTATGAATTTCAATTGGCCCTCTATTTCTTTGTTTGTAATTATTTGTTTTTCCTTTTTTTATATTACTATTATCTACACTTAGTATTTGATTCATTTTTTGTCACATCCCTTTCCTTTACCTCTTTTGTTATACTAAAAAGATTATATCATACTGCTTCTAGCTTGTAAATAATTTTAAAGTAATTTTAATATTTTCATTTTCACCACTATATTTTTTATTTTTTATTGGCATTGCATTAAAATATTTACTACCAAATTAAAAAACTTATAGCTTCCCACTACCACATGAAAAAGCTACAAGCTGAACACAAACAATTTTGGCAAAACATTATTACTATACATCATATGTTTGACTAAGTCTTGAGATGGTTATTTCTCTCTTGTACTTAAATTATATATTATAATATAGAAAAAATTTAAAAGCTGGACTAGAAATTAATCTAGCCTAATCTCACGCATATCTCTATATACATCATCTAATATTAATGGACTTACTTGATTGATTCTAAAAATTTCTATTACTTGATTTGCAATATCTTTATTAGTAGAAATTATTGCTCTTTGCTCATACATCTCTGGCTCAAATTTGTTTTGCTTATAAATAACTTTACTTTGTATATACATTGCATACACTTCACTTCTATCAATTAAAAGTTCTTTTTCCCTATAATATTTAAGTATAACTGAATATCCCAATTCTTTCTCTTGTTCTTCTGTTGTATATGCCATTCCTCTATATTCTCTTTCTATTATCATTTGTATCACCTTGAATATGATAACATAGTTTGCTTGTCATTATTTGTCGAACAATGCGATATTTTTAATTTTTTTATATTTATTTAGATTTAAAACTAAAATAAAACAACTATAACTCAGTATATTACTAGTTATAGCTGTTACTATGTCTTAAATTAGTTTTGTGTATATGGTAATAATGCAATATGTCTTGCTCTTTTTATTGCTATTGTAATGTCTCTTTGATGTTTTGCACATGCTCCAGTTGTTCTTCTTGGTAAGATTTTACCTTTGTCATTTATGAATTTTTTTAGTTGTTCTGGATTTTTGTAATCTAATACAAAGTTTTTATCACTACAT
>JAAWEC010000089.1 GCA_022794095.1 Clostridia bacterium | reverse complement strand
CCTTTTGCTTGTTTTAATATTTTTTTATGTCTTGCTCTTGTTGTTCTTGCTGTTTTTACTCTTGCCATTTTTAATCACATTCCTTTCTAAGGTTCAATTTTGGTTGAAAATACTAGTTTTAATGTTAAATTTGTATTACTTCAACCTTTTTTCCTTGTTATTTAGTTACCCATAAGGTAATAATTTTTTTATTGTTTTTACACATGTTTTGTCTGCATAAGCATCTTGAACTTTTCCTGATTTTTTTTGTCTACTTGTTTTGTTTGCTAATAAGTGTCTTCTGTTTGATTTTGTTCTTTTTACTTTTCCAGTTGCTGTTAAACCATATCTTTTGTTAGCAGCTCTATTTGTTTTTAACTTTGGCATAATGATTTCTCCTTTCGTTTTTTACTTTTATTATAGTGCAGATTTTATAGTTGTTTTTAACTACTTTTATTTATCTGCTTTTTTAGCTAAAATTGTGAACATGTTTCTACCTTCTAGTTTAGGTGATTTTTCAACAGTTGCAACATCTTCTAAATTTTCAATAAATTTGTTTAGTACTAGTTCCCCTGCTTTAGAATTGTTGACTTCTCTACCACGAAACCTTACTGTTATTTTTACTTTATTTCCGTCTGTTAGAAATTTTCTTGCATTTTTGCATTTGAAGCTAAAGTCATGTTCTTCTATGTTTGGAGTTACTCTTAACTCTTTTATTTCAAGTACTTTTTGCTTTTTCTTAGCCTCTTTTTCTTTTTTTGCTTGCTCAAATTTGTATTTTCCATAGTTCATAATTTTACAAACTGGTGGATTACTATTTGGAGCTACTAAAACTAGGTCTAAATTTTTGCTTTCTGCTTTTTCTAGTGCCTCTTCAAATGATATTACTCCTGCTTTTTGTCCATCATCTTCGATTAGTTGTACTTCTTTTGCTCTAATTTGTCTGTTGATTGGTAATTCTTGTTTGATGGCAAACACCTCCATAAAAATAAAAAATTTGACTTTGTTACAAGCCAAATCAAAATAAAGCCCTAAGTTCTAAACTTTGGATTTATTCAGTTTCTAACCTTTTTCCTGATTTGGATAGGGTGAGAAGTTTGACTTCTTCTTGTAACGTTGTATATTATATACTATTCAATGCTTATTTGTCAAGTGTTTTTCTAAAATTTTATTACCAAGTAACAATTCGACAAAAAATGACATATAATACAGTATAGTATCAAACAAGGTGCTATATTGGAGGTGACTTTATAATGGAGCCACAAGAAACAATTTGTTGCTATGACAACAGACCTGAAAAATGCACAAAGAAAAGAAACTGTTTAGGTATTGTAGCAATTATATTATTAACAGCATTTGCTTTAGTTCTCGGATTAATTATAGGTGCTGCATTAGCTGTTGCAATTCTTGCTGCATTACCAGCAGTTATTGTTTTAGCTGTAATATTAGGACTATTATTAATACTAACAATCATATTAATGTTATGTTGTAAAAAAAGAGAAAAAAAATGCAAATGTAAATGTTGTTGCTAAACAATAGGAGCATAATTAAAAATTTTGACCTTTTAGGTCGTTTTCATGCTCCATCTTTGTTAGCCAGCCTAATTTGCTTTAGCAAATTTGTGCAAAATGGAATTGAACCCAAAAAGTATCTAACTTTTTGGGTTCAATTTATAATGTAACTTTTTCATGTTATTGATTAATATATTTTTCTATTAATTCCCAAACATCATCTTGATAAATTTTTCTCTCTGCAGAAAAAGGTAATGTTGGAATATCTCCAATAGGATTTAGTTGTTTTTGCAAATTTTGAACTGTGTCTGAAACTTTAGTAATAGCAATTTTGTCAGCCTTATTTGTTAAAATCAAACAAGGCAAACCAGAAGATATAATATAGTTATACATCAATCTATCATTTTCACTGGGATTATGCCTAATATCAACTAGAAAGATAATTAAAGCAATTTCTTCTCTATTGAATAAATATTCTTCAATAAATTTCCCAACCTGTTCTTGCTCTTTTTTAGACATTTTGCTATATCCATAACCAGGTAAATCAACAAAGTAAAAGCTATCATCAATATTGTAGAAATTTATTTGACGAGTTTTTCCAGGTTCACTACTCGTCCTAGCTAATTTTTTTCTATTTATCATTGTATTTACAAAACTTGATTTTCCTACATTAGACTTTCCCACCAAAACAATTTCTGGTAAACCATTTTGTGGATATTGTTTTGGACTAACAGCTGAAACTTCAAACTGTGGATTTTTAACTAACATGTTTTTCTTCCTTTCATTACCTTGTTCTTATTTCTAAAATTTTTAACATGATATTTTCTCTAGTCCCCCCATGTAAGGTCTTAGAACTTCTGGCACTATGACACTTCCATCTGGTTGATAGTTGTTTTCCATTATAGATATAAGCATACGAGGTGGAGCAACTACTGTATTATTTAATGTATGTGCAAAATAGTTTCCATTTTCTCCTTTTATACGTATTCCAAGTCTTCTTGCTTGAGCATCTGTTAAATTTGAGCAACTTCCAACTTCAAAGTATTTCTTTTGTCTAGGACTCCATGCTTCTACATCACATGATTTTGCTTTTAGGTCTGCTAGGTCTCCACTACAACATTCTAATGTTCTTACTGGAATGTTCATACTTCTGAAAAATTCTACTGTATATGACCACATTTTTTCATACCATTCCCAAGATTGCTCAGGTTCACATACAACAATCATTTCTTGTTTTTCAAATTGATGTATTCTATATACTCCACGTTCTTCTATTCCATGTGCTCCTTTTTCTTTTCTGAAACAAGGTGAATAAGATGTCATTGTATATGGCATTTCTTCTTTTTTCAAAATTTGGTCTTTAAATTTACCTATCATAGAATGTTCACTGGTTCCTATTAAGTATAAATCTTCTCCTTCGATTTTGTACATCATTGCATCCATTTCTTCAAAACTCATAACACCAGTTACAACATCTGAACGTATCATAAATGGTGGTATACAATAGGTAAATCCTTTGTTAATCATAAAGTCTCTTGCATAAGTTAAAACTGCTGAATGAAGTCTTGCAACATCTCCCATTAGATAATAAAAACCATTTCCACTAACACGTCTTGCACTATCTAAATCTAACCCGTTTAGAGCTTCTAGGATTTCTCCGTGATATGGGATTTCATAGTCTGGTACAACTGGCTCTCCAAACTTTTGAACTTCGACATTTTCATTGTCATCTTTTCCAATAGGAACAGATTCATGCATGATGTTTGGAATTTTCATCATTCTTGTTTTTATTTCTTCTGCATATTTGTTTTCTAGTTTTTCGTTTTCTTCTAGTTTTTCATTTATTTCATTTACTTGTGTTTTTACTTTTTCAGCCTCTTCCTTTTTTCCTTCTTTCATAAGACTACCAATTTGGTTGCTTAAATTTTTTCTTTCTGACCTTAAATTATCACCATTTAGCTTAACTTCTCTGTTTTTTATGTCTAAATCAATAACTTCATCAACTAAGACAAGTTTGTGGTCTTGAAACTTTTTCTTAATGTTTTCCTTTACAATATCAGGATTTTCTCTTAAAAATTTAATATCAATCATACAATTTCCCCTTTTCTCTTCTCTTATTTTAGCTAATTATACAATATTTTTTAATAATTATCAACAAATTGGAAAAAATAATATATAATGGTTGTGTGGATAGCAAAAAATATTATGATTTGTTAAATTTATTCAAAATTTAGCTTGAAAGAGGGATTGTATGTTAGTAGAAATTGTAAAGTTTTTTTTATATGCTGGTATTATTGTTTTGATTTCTAAATATATTTTGGTAGTTACTTTAAGAAAGTTGGCAGAAAACTTGAATTTAAAGCCAAAGACGGTTGGAAATATTGCAGGATATGCAACATCAATGCCAGAACTTCTAACTATTAGTATATCTAGTATAAATGGATTAGTTGCTACTAGTGTTTATAATATTTTAAGTTCTAATGTAATTAATTTTATTCAATATTTTGCCTCTATAATTATGAATAAAAATAAAAAGGCTTTTTTAAATAAAGCTATTCAAATTGATATTATCTTGGTTCTTGTGACTATAATTATTCCTTTTGTTTTAGTGTGGAAAAATGTAGAGATAAAATTAATTTTTGTCCCATTATTTTTGATTTTGTATGCTTTTTTCTATTATTTGAATAGTAATTGCCACAAGCTTTTTTTGGAAAAAGAAGATGCTGAAATTGCTAGACAGATTCAAGATGAAGGAAAAAAAGAAAATGGAAATACTAGAAAAACTGCCTTATATATGCTTATTTTGTTTGGTACAGGTATTTTATTGTATGTTGTTGGAGAGTTACTAGGTGAGACTTTAAATAGTTTATGCTATCAGTTTCGCATTTCTGAAACTGTTATTGGTATTTTATTAGGTTTTATTACAAGTATACCTGAATTGATTACTTTTTTTGAGGCACAAAAGCATCATAAAAATCAGAATATTAATGATATGTTGGGTGTTGTTGAGGCTACTAATAATCTTTTGACTTCAAATACTTTGAATTTGTTTATAATTCAAACAATTGGAATTATTATTTATTCTATTATTCAATAATTTAGTCCTTCTTTATCACTTGAATTTTCATCAATTAATACTTCATTTCAATTAAATGTGTTGACTTTGAAATTAAATTATGTATAATTAATAATAGGTGATATTATGGAAAGTAAAATTTTAGAAATTCTTTATTCATATAGATATACAAAAAAACAAGTAGTTGATGAAATTGCTAAACATATGAAAAATCCAAATGTTAGACAAGATTTAATTCATATTTTAGATATTTTACCATCAGAAATTAATACTAATGATATGATATTAATTATAAAAGAAATGCTGAAATATGAAGATACAAAAAATGCATTGTTAAGTGATTGGCAAATATTGGTGAACGATTTTGAGGATGGCATAGACTTATTTGATATTTTAATAAAAGATGAAAAAATAAAAGAAGATATAAAACAACATCCAGAAGTTTTTGAAGAAATCGTATTATATGAAGATTTAATAAAAAACTATGATTTAATTGATACAATATGGGAAATAGATAAAAGAGGTAAATATTTAAAAGAAAAGTTAATTGACCGTATAATGTCTTTCAGGAATACAGAATTTATTGATATATTAATTGAAAAAGAAACTATGAGAGATTTCATTAAAAAAAATATTAATGGAATTCTAAAAAATTGCAATGGAAATCGCAGAGTAACTAATATAGTTTATTTAATGGATAAATTTAAAGGATTTCCAGAGTTAGAAGATATATATAATAAAAATGAATTTGTAATGGATTTGTATCATAAAACAGTCCATTTTATAAAAAATGATGAGAATTTTGACAGAATTGAAAAAAATATTTATACAGAAATGACTTCAACTATTTTTGGAATTATTATAAAGGAAGAGAAACAAGAAGAAATAGAATTAGAATTAAAAGATTTATCAAATGGAAAACCAATTGAATTTTTATCACTTGGTGGCTACAGTTTGGTATTTCAAACAAATGAAAAAGTTTTTAAATTAGGAGCTGAAAGAGCAAAATTTTTAATAGAGAAATATCATCCAAGGTTAATGTACCCAATATTAAGAAAAAAATATAATGAGAACTTATACATAGAAGCATACGAGAAAGGCGAAATTGATCCTAACATTACAGATGAAGAATTATTACTGGTATATGAGGAACTATATAGAACTGGTCTTATATGGCTAGATGCTAGAAAAGCTAATTTAGTAAGATTAAAAAAGGATAATGTGTTACCAGAATATGTTAGACAAAAAGATGATACTAAATCTGGTTTTGGCGTAAATACTAGTAAACATATTGTTTTAAAAAAAGGGGAACTTGTAGTATGTGATTTAGATTATATTTACTCTAAAGATGACCAAAAACTCATAAGTGGTGACTACATAGATAGCTCAGATGATATAGTAAAAGAATTTCGAAAGAAATTAGAATTAGAAGAAAGAAATGCTTTAGAAAAATAGGATTTGGGGACGGCCCCAAAATCCTATTTTTCCATTTCTTTCAATTCAAATCCTCTTTCCCAAGGTGCTTTAACATCTTCATCTGTTACAACATTTTTTTCAATTTTTTGTTTTATTATTTGCCCTTGCATGTTTTCTTTTTCTATAAAGTTATTGTCTGCATTAATCCACAATGTATACCCAAGGCCTTTCATGTCTACTACTTCATACTTTTGCCCTTCTATAATTTCAGTAGTGAACCTTGCATTAGATTGAAAAGCAAGTACTATCATATCTTTTAAAGAATAAATATAATCATCATCAAATGTTCCCCAAAAGTTTAATAAACTCATTTTTTCTGTAGATGATGCTACAAATTGTTTGATGTCATCTCTTCTTATATATTCTTTTTCTTCATATGATAGAAAATAGTATTCCTTGTCATTAGTATATACTCCACTTTTACCATTAGCATAAGTTACATTTGTAATTTTATCTTTATGATATGTTATAGTCTCTACATTACCATCTATTATAGTGTGTTTATAGTTATTTCCTAAATCAATATTGACATTGTTAATAAATACACGTTGGATTCGTAAAGCTGCAATTAGCAGATTACCCACATATATGAGTATAGCAACTAATAAAATGATTAGAATAATTCGTTTCATTTTTTTATATTTGTTTTTTACCTTAATTACTTCTTCATTCATAAAAATCACCTCCTACATATTTTCTTCTACTAAAATATAACTATCCAAAAAGTCTGGTTTTTCAACTTCATGCCAACTTACACTACTTAAAAGTGTTCTATATTCTGAAGTGTTAAGAGTTCCTTGAACAATTCTTTCTGCAAAAAATGTTTCTTTGTCAAAATATATTTTCAAACCTTTTTTCATGTCTTTTATAACGTAGTATTCTTTTGTACGAAATCCCTCTGCTTGAACTGTTATGTTAGATGTTAGTATGAATTTTAAAATTTCAATAGGAGAAATGCTATTTTCATTTACAATATTTTTCATTTCAGGAATTATCATAATAGGAATGTTTAACTTATCATTTTCTTTAATATCTTCGTTTTTAATATAATATGTTTTTTTCTCATTATCAATAATATAATGTTTGTCATTTTCCCAATATTCTATAACTTTGTCACCTTTTACTTTTTTCATTTTGTTTTCACCAACATATGTTGTTGTGTGATAGTTATAGCGTTCAATAGAATCTTCATAATATTCTAATCTAAAGTTTCCTTTTGCATCATAATTTATGTTCTTAATTAATGCATTTTTTACAATCATATAACGGAATGACAAAGTTCCAAAACCAACAGCTAAAATTATAAAAATAGTAAGTGCTACTATAATTTTTAAAGTTCTAATTTTCCTTTTATATTTCTTAATAATTTTAACATTTTCCGTATTTTGCACATCTTCTTTTTTTATTTCAGCAATCATTTCTTGATATGTTTGCTCACAATTTGGACATTCTTTTAAATGCATTTCTACAAATGTCCTAGTTTCTTCTGAAAGTATATTGTCAATATATGCTGGAAGTAAATCTTCAATTATTTTACAATTTCTTTTTTCTTCTTTCATATTAATCACTCTCCTTTACTTTTTTCTTTCCTCTATAAAAAGTTACTCTTGCCCAATTTTCAGTTCTACCCAAAACTTGTCCGATTTCCTTAAAAGACATCTCAGCATTTATCCTTAAAAACATTACCCTTTTTGTTTCATTGTCTAATTGATTAATTCTGTTATATGCAATTGAAACTTCCTCTTTATGAATTAAATTTTCTTCTATATCTTCACATCTAGTTAAACTTTCATTAACAATCTCAACAATCTCTACTTTAGAGTTCTTACGTCTTCTCTTTCGTAATTCATCAAACCAGAGATTTTTAGCAATTTCACATAACCAACTGGATAACTTGCAATTTTCACGAAAATTGTCAATATTTTTAATCATTTTATAAAAAGTCTCTTGTGTTAATTCCTCTGCAATATCTGAATTATGTGTAATACAACATAAATATTTGTAAACAATAGGATAATTCTCATTATATATTTTTTCTATTTGTTGATTGTGCATTTTTATTCTCCTTTAAATATTAGACGTCTAAAACTTAAAAACGTTACAAAAATTATATCACACTTTGGGCATAATTGGGACAGGCACTGAGTAGCCCTTTTGGGCATATCTGGGCATAATTGGGACAGGCACTGAATAGCCCTTTGGGGCATATCTGGCAGTCACTGAATGACCCTTTTGGGCATATCTGGGACAGGCACTGAATAGCCCTTTTGGGCATATCTGGGACAGGCACTGAATGACCCTTTTGGCATATCTGTATGGTAGAGTAAAAATGGAGAAGCGTAACTTACGCCTCTCCATTCTCTATTTTTTTTGTTATTGCTTTTAATGCTTTTTCTCTTGGAATCATTATTACATGTCCACAACCTTGACATTTTAATTTGAAGTCTACTCCAATTCTTGTAATTTCCCAAAGTTTACTTCCACAAGGATGTTGCTTTTTTGTTCTTACAATGTCTCCTATTTGGTAATTCAATACTATTTCTCCTCACTTTTATACAGTTTTTTGAAAATTTCTTGATTTTCTTATTTAGAACAAAAGTGGCATGATTAAAATTTTATGACCTTTTAGATAACTTTTCATGCCTCGTCTTTGTTCGCTCGCGAAAATTGCAAAGCAATTTTCTGTGGAACGTTTTATATTATAGGAAGTTTGGAGAACTTTCCTATAATATAACAAAAGAGGCATGATTAAGATTTTATGACCTTTTAGATTACTCTTCATGCCTCGTCTTTGTTCGTCTGCCAAATTTGCTTTAGCAAATTTGTGTAGAATGTACTTTTTGTTCCATGAAACAAATCAGACCTGTCCCTACTGTGTCATTGCTTTTTCAAATCTTTTTGTTATACTTGTTTTTCCTAAAACTTGCATTATTTCATACATGTCTGGTGTATTTGTTCTTGCTGTTAATGCTACTCTTAAAACTGTGCTAATGTCTCCTACATGGGCTTTATATTTGTCTGGATTTGCTTTGAATTCTTTTACTTCTTTTGCATATCCCATTTCTTCTGCTAATTCTTTAATTTTGTCAAACCATGTTTGTTTGTCATCTTTTTCATTATAGTATTTTTCAAGATATAGTGTTAATATTTTTTCGATTTCTTCTTTGTCCTGAATTACTTGATATGGATATTCTTGTTTAGTATCTAAAAATTCTTCATCGTACATATAAGATATATTTTCTTTTACATCTGACCATTTTGAAATGTCTTTTCTTGGCTTTTTGTTGCCTCTTTCTATTCCAAATACTTTTAAAGCATAGTCTTTGTTTTCTAAGATTTTTACTAATTGCTCATCATGTTTTGTAGCCCAAACCATTACTTTTTCATATACTTCCTCAGCTGTCATTCGAGAGATTACTAGTTTTCCTACATCTAACAATTTGACCATATCGAATAGTGCTCCACTTACACTCATTTTGTTTAGTTGAAGTTCAAATTCTTCCATTGCTTTGTCTGGATTTGCTCTTCTCCAATTTTCGAAATTTGAATTTGCTATGTTTAATAAATATTCTTTTACAGCTTCATCAGGTATTCCCTCTTGTTCATAATAGCTAACAGCTGCTTCTGCATCTTTTCTTTTGCTTAATTTTCTTTTGTTTCCATTGTCGTTTTTCATGATTGGTGCAATGTGTGCATATTTAGGTGCTTTAAAGCCTAACTCATGGAATAATTGCAAATGTAATGGCACTGATGATAACCATTCGTCTCCACGTATTACATGGGTTGTTCTCATTAAATGGTCATCTACTGCGTGTGCAAAATGATATGTTGGCAATCCATCTGCTTTTATTATAACAATGTCTTGGTCATTTTCTGGAAAGTCAACATTTCCTTTTATTACATCATGGTGCTTAATTTTTCTGTCTTCTCTTCCTGGTGATTTGAAACGTACTATATAACTTTCCCCATTTTGGATTTTTTCTATTGCTTCTTCTACTGTTACTTTTCTACATTTTGCCCATACTCCATAATACCCTGGTCTGATTTTTGCACTTTCTTGCTTTTGCCTTATTTGTTCTACTTCTTCTGATGAACAAAAACATGGATATGCTTTCCCTTGCTCTATTAAGTATTTTGCATATGCTTGATAGATTTCTTTTCTTTCTGATTGTTTATATGGTCCATAGTTTCCTTGTTCTTCTGTTTCAGTGACCATTCCCTCATCTGGTTGTATTGCAAAGCTTTTTAAACTATCTATTATTCCTATTATTCCATTTTCTACTTCTCTTTTTTGGTCTGTGTCTTCTACTCTTAAGAAAAATACTCCTTCTGTTTGGCTTGTTAGTTTTCTTGCAATTAGTGATTGGTACAACCCTCCTATATGTACGAAACCTGTTGGACTTGGTGCAAATCTTGTCACTATTGCTCCCTCTTTTAGGTTTCTTTCTGGGTATTTTTCCTCATAATATGATATTTCTTTTGCTTGTGGGAATATTGCATTTGCTAAATCTTTATAATCCATTTTTAACTCCTCCTTGATACAATTTCTATACTTCCATAATAATACACGTTTTTTAAAAACTCATTGAGACTTACTTAAAATCAATGCGTTATAACCAAATTATAACCAGAATGTGTCTTTTTGTGCAATAACAATTTGTAAATTTTTTCGTATTCATTGACTTTTTACTTATAAATAGTTTATAATAAATATAGGAAATAACAAATCCACAAACGTGGTTTTGCCAATATAGGTATAAAAACTCACACCTAACTGACCAAAGTTACAGATGTGAGCTTTTTTTATTTATGTAGTTACTTATCAACCCAGTTCTTATATAGAACTGCTGTCAAGGCAACGTTTAATGTTAAAGATAACATTAGTAATATTATATAAAATAGTATCACTTTAACCATAAACATCACCACCCTTCCTACGAAGATTCGTAATTTAGGTGGCAAAACCACATCTGCTTTTTATCATTTCCTATGAACTTTACTATACTATATTTATTTATAAAATACAAGCGAACAAAACATTTTTTTGTATTTTTCCATTTGAAAACCCTTACAAATAGCTAAACTTCCATGATAATTGGTATTATCATAGGATTTCTTTTTGTTTTCATGAAGATATAATCTCTCAAATTTTCTCTTGTTGCAGATTTTATAGTTGCCCAATCTGTTATTCCTCTTTCTTCACACTTTTTGATTTCATGCCTTACAACAGATTTTACATCATCCATTAAATTTTCTGATTCTCTTACATAAACAAATCCTCGAGATATTACATCTGGTCCTGCTACAACTTCACCTGTTGAAGAATCCATTGTTAATACAATAACAATTAATCCATCTTGTGATAAATGCTGTCTGTCTCTTAAAACTACACTTCCAACATCTCCAACACCTAGGCCATCTACTAATACTCTTCCACTTGGGACAGAGCCTGTGAGTTCTGCTCCACTTTCATTTATTTCTAATACTCTACCATTTGACATCATAATTATATCGTCTTTATCAATTCCCATACTTTGTGCTGTTTCACTGTGTGCAATTAGTTGCCTATACTCTCCATGAACTGGTATGAAATATTTTGGTTTGGTTAATGCTAAGATTAATTTTTGTTCTTCTTGGCAAGCATGACCTGATACATGTATTGTTTCTAAAGAGCTGTATACTACTTCTGCTCCAATTTGCATTAAGTCATCTATTACTTTTGATACGAATTTTTCATTTCCTGGAATTGGAGTTGCTGAGATTATAACTAGGTCATTTTGTGTTATTTTTACTTTTCTGTGGTCTCCAGCTGCCATTCTTGTTAAAGCTGACATTGGTTCTCCTTGACTTCCTGTTGTTATTATAACTAATTGTTCATCTGTGTAATTATTTATCATATCAATGTCAATAAATATGTTTTCTGGGCATTCAATATATCCTAGTTCTCTTGAAGTTTCTATCATGTTTACCATGCTTCTCCCACATACTGCGATTTTTCTATTGTATTTTACTGCTGAATTTACAATTTGTTGCACTCTGTGTACATTAGATGCAAAAGTTGCTACTACAATTCTTTTTGTACAATTTAAAAATAGTTTGTCAAATACTTCTCCTATTGAACTTTCTGACATTGTAAAGCCTTTTCTTTCACTATTTGTACTGTCTGACATTAATGCTAAAATTCCTTGATTTCCAATTTCAGCAATTCTTCCTAAATCCATTAATTTTCCATCAATTGGTGTGTAGTCTATTTTGAAGTCTCCTGTGTGCAAAATTGTTCCTGCTGGTGTGTTGATTGATAACATTACAGAATCTGGTATACTGTGTGAACTTCTAATAAATTCTACTTTGAAATTTTTTCCTAATGTTATTGTTTGACCTTGCATAACTTCTGTTAGTTTTGTGCTTCTTAGCAATTTATGTTCTTCTAGTTTGTTTCTGATAAGTCCAGCAGCTAGCCTTGTTGCATAAATTGGAATGTTGATTTTCTTTAATAGATATGGAACACTTCCTATATGGTCTTCATGTCCGTGTGTGATTATTAGTCCTTTTATTTTATCTACATTTCTTTCTAAATATGTGATGTCTGGAATTACTAAGTCGATTCCTAACATATCGTCTTCTGGAAAACATAAACCACAATCTACTACGATTATTTCATTTTCATATTCAAATACTGTGATGTTTTTTCCTACTTCGTGCAATCCTCCTAATGGTATTATTTTTAGTTTATTTGATTTGAAAATATTATTGTTTCTATTTGTTTTTCTTTCTCTTGTTGTGTTTCTTGTTTTTCTTTCTGAGTTTGTATTTGTTTTTGATGTTTCCACATTTTCTGCAATTTTTGTGGAATTACTGTTTCTTCTTTGATATGGTCTTGTTGTTCTTTTTGTCCTGCTTTCTCTAGTTTCAGATGTTCTAGGTGCTGTTGCTACTGTTGTTGCTCCTTTTGTTGTTCTTTCTGTTGTTCTTGAAGTTCTTGATGTTGTTCTAGGCGTTTTATTTGTTTTAGATAGTTGGTATCCTCCTCTTGTTGTTTTTTCTTTTTTTTCAAAGTTCCTTTTTGTTTTCTCATTTAAATTTTCTTCTGCCATATTCTCTCCTCTTTCTTTTCTTTTTTATTACAGTTTGAGTTCTTTTACTCTTATAAACTGTGCTTTTTCTTTGGATTTTATTATTTTTATATGTGTTCATTGTGTTGATTTAATAATTGCATAGCAAAATAGCATGTGTTGCTATAAAATTTTATATACAAAAGAACAATAGTTAGCTGATTAATATTTTCTAACTTTTGATTATAGTGTTCAGCCTATGTTTATTTGTTCGCTTGCTAAATTTGCTTTAACAAATTTGTGTAGAATGTGTTTTGTGTATAGGTAAAATCTCTTTGATTTTTCTATACAACAAAAACAGCTCTATTATGCCTGTTTTACTTGTACATAAAAATTTTTATAAATAACTATGCTTTTTTCTCTTTCTCTCTTCTTTGCATAGTTTAATTATTTACAATATTTTCTCTCTTAATACAAAAATTTTTTATTAATAATAAAATCTCATTTTCTAGCAAGTTTATTGCTAATTTCTGGATAGTATTATACTATATTTTTTGGATAAAGTCAAATTGGGAAAATTATACAAAATGATTGTTTGAAATATCTAAAAAGCCAATCTATTTTTTAAATAAATTGGCTTTTTTATTTTATTGATTTGCTTCTCCTCTACCTTCTGGTAATGCATCTGAATAATCAAATACTATTCTAATTCTTGTTATTGCTCTGATGGCTCTTACAAATTTGCTTTGTTTTATTCTTTCCCATAGGCTTGGTTTTGCTTCAAATGTTGTTTCTTGTGCATATTGTTGTTCTTCTTCAATAGTATTAGTATTTGCTTGTTGTACAGGTGCTTCTTCTGTTATTGTATTTACTTCTGGTTCTTCGATTGGTGTTGGAATTGATTTTAATGCATCTGCTATTTCTATTCCAATGTAACTTAATGCTTTTGACCTGTCTTCTATTCTTTCCATATCTATTTCTATATGTAAATTTGTTTCTAGGTTGTTTATTCTAGCATTTAGTAATTTGACTGCATCTTGATAATCTTCTGTTGTGTCATCTTTTGCTTTTCCAACGATGTTTAATGTGTCTATGATGTCTTCTGCAAAAGAGTCTTCTGCTTTTTTTACTTTGTCTTTCCATTCACTATCTTTGTTTTCTGCTAGTTCTAACAAATCTTTTAGTTGTGCAGCTAATGCTATGTTTTGTTCTCTTTGTCTAATTAGTTCTTCTATTCTTTTTGTGTTTTCTTCAAATTGATTTGTTGCAAATTCTACTAACCCATAAGCAGCTTTATATACGCTTGCTGGGAAGTTCTTCTTTTTTGGATATTCTATTAAATATGTTTTGATAGATTCAATTAAATCTTTAAAGTAAGAATCATCTTCTAGTTGTACAATTTGTTTCTTACTTTTTGGATTGATTAATTTTTGAATTTTATCTATATTTGATAATATTTTTTCCTCTGTGATAACCATTCTCACATTTACTATGCCTGATTTTGACATTGCAAAAGTACCTCCTTTATCTTACGCATACTTGTTTTTTTCCTGTTCATTTTTTATTATACATTAATCAACAAAAAACTACAAGTGATTTTATCCATTTTTATTTTAATTTTTTGTTACAAGAATATTACAAAAATATTACAGATTCTCCTTTGGCTTCCCTAATAAGTTTTAAATTTAAGTCTTTTGTGCTAAACTGGGCAGCATATATATTTGTTGCAATGCTACGTAAGCACCTATGTTTTAAATTTTAAAGTACTGTTTTTATTTCTTCAAATCTTTTTATTTTTTGTGTTGTTGTTTTTATTAAGTCGTCTTCTGTTACAGTAATTTCTCTAATATACTTATATGCTGGCATTGTTTTATTTACTTTTTTTATTTCTTGCCATAAAGCTTCTTTTATTTTTTCTTTTCCAAATACTCCATAGATTTCCTCTACTATTTCTTTGTCATAAACAATTTTGGCACATATTTTATAGTCACCTTCATCTTCTGGTTTTCCATATATAAAACTTTCTTTTACACCATCTATTTTATTTACTAGAGTTTCTAATTCTTCTGGATATATATTTTTTCCATTTTTTAGAACAACTACAAATTTTTTTCTTCCAGAAATGAATATGTATCCATCTTTATCAATTCTTGCTAAGTCCCCTGTGTGTAAATATCCATCTTTATCAATGGTTTCTTTTGTTGCTTCTTCATTGTTGTAATATCCAATCATTATAGATGGACCTTTTGCAACTAGTTCCCCTATTCCTTCTTCATTTGGGTCTACTATTTTTACATCTAAGCTCGGAAAGGCTTTTCCTATTGAACCTAGTCTTCTATATTTGTCATCTTCTGCTGCTATTACTGGTGAACTTTCTGTTAAGCCATATCCTTGATACATTTTAAATCCTAATTCATTAAATCCTTTTTCTGCTTCTGGGTCTAAGGCTGCACCACCTGCTACTAATAAGCTTAATTTACCACCTAAATTTTCATGTACTTCTTTAAATAGTTTTCTTCTGATGTCAATTCCAAATTTTAATAAGAATTGGCTTATTTTTATACCTTTTTTTACTGTTTCTAATTTTCCTTTTTTTTCAATTCCTTTTATTAGTTTTTTGTACATTCCTTCAAAAAGAATTGGAACTGATACCATTGTTGTTATTTGATATTCTTTCATGTTTTCTGCAATATGCCTAATTCCATCACAAAATGCAATAGCAGCTCCAGCAGATATTGGATATAAAAATCCTGTTGTGCATTCAAATGTGTGATGTAATGGCAAGAATGATAAAAATATATCATTTTCGTCTACTTTGATTGTAGATGCTATATCAAATATGTTGCTACATACGTTTTTATGTGATAGTGCTACTGCTTTTGACATTGCTGTTGTTCCTGATGTAAATAGCATTATTCCCATTTCTTCATCATTTATTTTTGCATCTAAAAACTCTTTGTTTCCTTGTTTTATTAACTCTTTCCCTTTTCTTATTAATTCTAATTGTGAGTAAATTCCATCTGTTTGCTTTTCTAAGTCCATTGATATAAAATATTTTACATTTGTGTTATTTTTGGTAGCTATTTTTTGCATACATTCATCGTATTTGTTAGAATAAAATATTGCTTCTACTTCTGAACGAATTATTAAACTTTCTATTTCATTGTCTGGCAATGCTTTATCTAATGGAACTATAATTCCTGTACCTGTTGCAACTGCTAAATAAGCCATTCCCCATTCATAACGATTTTCTGATATGACTGCAATTCTTTTGTTTTTTAAACCCATGTCTACTAGGGCTGTCCCTAAATTGTTGATGTCTTCTCTGAACTCTTTATGGGTAATTTTTTTGAATTTTCCTGGTTCTTCTGTTTTAAATATGTATGCTGGTCTATTACCAAACTTTTCTCCTGATTTTTTAAGCATTTCTTTTAAATTTTGATATTTTGGCACTTTATGTACTGGTTCTCTCATTTTACCCTCAACCCTTCTATTACTGTATTTTCAAATTCTTTGTATAGTTTCATCATATCCATTTCTTGTTCATTATTTCTTGTTTTATATACTAGACTTGAACAGATTAAACCATAAATTTCAGATGCAACTGCTTGTGCATCTCCTTTTTTTATTTGTCCTTGTTCCATCCCTTTTATTACTATATTTTCAATTTGATTTATATATTCTAAAATGTGTTTTCTACACTTTTGGTGTCTTTGTTCATGTCCCCAAAATTGGCTTAGTAAGATTGTTATTAAGTCTTCATATTTTGCTACAATTTTGATTTGAATTAATATAATTGATTTTATTTTGTCAATATAGTTTGAAAATTTTGCTGTTTTAATGTCTACACTGTTTTGTAATAGTTTTATCCCTTCTTCTACTAAGAAATTAAAAATTTCTTCTTTGCTTGAAAAATGATAATATAGTGTTCCTTTCGCAACTCCTACGGTTGCTGTTATTTCCTCTATACTTGTTGCATCATATCCTTTTTCTGCAAATAATTTCATTGATGTTTCAAATATTTTCCTTTTGGTTTTGTTCATATTTTGACACCTTTCTATTATAATATATAATTGCTTTTATTATATATTTTATTACCATTTTTTGCAATAGTTTTTTCGTTTTTGGACTAATTATTCAGTTTTGTCATGCTAGATATTATTAGGGCTGTTTCTTTTT
>JAAWEC010000088.1 GCA_022794095.1 Clostridia bacterium | reverse complement strand
GTCAAAAAATTTGAATATCATGCTCCTTTTGTTCTGTTATAAGAAAATCAAAGATTTTCCTATAACATCAACACATTCTAAACAAATTTGCAAAGCTTATTTGGCAAACGAACAAAGACGGAGCATGTACAGTAATCTAAAGGGTCAAAAAATTTTAATATCATGCTCCTTTTGTTCTGTTATAAGAAAATCAAAGATTTTCCTATAACATCAACATATTCTACACAAATTTGCTAAAGCAAATTTGGCAGGCGAACAAAGACGGAGCATGTAAAGTAATCTAAAGGGTCAAAAATTTTAATATCATGCTCCTTTTGTTCTTTGATAGGCTACTCCAATCATACTTATTGTTATTCATTTTGATGCCTACATGTCATTTATGCATTCAAAGTTTTTGTTTCATCTTCAATTCCATCAAATAATTTTTCAACAGGAATCTCTAAAGCTTTGCTAATTTTCCACAAAGTAAAAACACTAATTCCTTGATTTATCTTTTTACTTTCTAAATTACCAATTAATGCAATTGAAACATCTGCAAGTTCAGCCAACTTTTCTTGTGTCATTTTACCTTTTTCTAAATCATATAATTTCCTATAATATCTTATGTTTTTTCCTATTATTTTAAATAATTCAGTAGACTGTATATCTTCCATAAAAATTCTCCTTTTATTTAGCACATATTAGTGTTACATTAACTTATAAATTATTTTCCAATTTTCATAAAGAAAAAACAATAGAGCAAAAATGATAAAATATCATTCAAAATAACAAAATAAAATCTTGTCATAAATTAATAACATCACACATAGAATTTACAAAAGGGACAAAATGTTAATAAAAAACTAAATTAACATAAAAATGTCGCAAAGGAAACGTCCCCAACGCGACACCAACGCGACATTCAAAGGAGGAAAAGTATGTGGGAAACATTAAGAAAAGAAGAGGTTTTAAGGAAGTTAGAAACAGACTTGAAACATGGGTTGACAAGAGAAGAAGTGAGTAAAAGAGGGCAAAAGTATGGCAAAAATAAATTAAAGGACAAGCCAAAAGAAAGTGTTTTTATTAAATTTATTAAACAGTTTAATGATTTTATGATTATTATTTTGATTATGGCATCAGTTATTTCTGCTGTGATTTCTAGCATACAAGGGGAGAATGACTATATTGATTCTATTATAATTATTGCTATTGTAGTTTTAAATGCAATTATGGGGGTTGTGCAAGAGGCAAAAGCTGAAAAGTCAATAGAGGCATTGCAAGAAATGACACCACCAAAGGCAAAAGTGATAAGGGATGGAGAGACTAATGAAATAAATGCAGATGATGTGGTTCCAGGAGATATTGTGATTTTGGAAGCAGGAAATTATGTGCCAGCAGATAGTAGAATTGTAGAAAGCTTTAATTTAAAAATAGAAGAATCAAGTTTAACAGGTGAAACAGAACCTGTTTTAAAAGAGGCAGATAAAATATGTAAGCCAAATGTAGCATTACGGAGATATGAATAATATGGCATTTATGGCAAGTATTGTTGTAAATGGTCATGGAAAGGCAATTGTAACGCAAACGGGAATGGATACAAAGGTTGGAAAAATTGCCAATATGATGATAGAGGACGAAGCACCAGAAACACCAATTCAAAAGAAGTTAGGACAAGTAGGCAAAATATTAGGTGTTGTATGTTTGGCAATATGCTTTATGATTTTTGTAATTGGATTAATTAAAAAAATTGACCCAATTGAAATGTTTATGACGTCAGTAGGACTAGCAGTTGCAGCAATACCAGAAGGGTTACCAGCAATTGTAACAATAATGCTATCAATTGGAGTTACAAAAATGGCAAAGAAAAATAGCATTATTAGGAAACTACCAGCAGTAGAAACATTAGGAAGTTCATCTGTAATTTGTTCAGATAAAACAGGAACTTTAACACAGAACAAAATGAAAGTAGTGGAAATAAACTCTGAAGATATAAATTTTTTAACAGAACTTGGAACTATGTGTACAGACTGTGACATTACATACCAAAATCAAAAAGCAGAGGCAAAAGGAGAACCAACCGAAGTTGCAATTGTGACAAATGGATTGAATAATGGCAAAGATAAAAATGAATTATATAAATCTATGCCAAGAGTAAATGAAATACCTTTTGATTCTAATAGAAAAATGATGACAACTATCCATAAAGTTGGAAACAAATATAGAGTAATAACAAAAGGAGCACCAGATGTTCTTTTAGAAAAATGTCAAAAACAAATATCAGGAGCATTAGGAAAAGAAACCATTTTAGAAAAATCAAGAATTCAAAGAGAAAATGAAAAAATGGCACAAAAGGCTTTAAGAGTAATTGCAGTAGGATATAAAGATTTGGACTTTTTGCCACAAAAAATAGATACAAATACTATAGAAAATAATTTGACATTTGTAGGTTTAATTGGAATGATAGACCCACCAAGAGAGGGAGTAAAAGAGGCAGTAAAAACCTGCAAAAAAGCAGGAATAAAAACTGTTATGATAACAGGTGACCATATTGCAACAGCAAAAGCAATAGCAAAAGATTTAGCTATTTTAGGAAAAAATGATAAAGCAATTACAGGACAAGAATTAGATAAAATACCACAAAACGAGCTAGAAAAAACAATAGGAGATTATGCAGTATTTGCAAGGGTCACACCAGAACATAAAGTAAGAATTGTAAAAGCATGGCAAAAAACTGGGGCAGTTGTTGCAATGACAGGTGATGGAGTAAATGACAGCCCAGCCCTAAAAAATGCAGATATTGGAATTGCTATGGGAAAAAATGGAACTGATGTTGCAAAAAACGCAGCAGACATGATTTTAGCAGATGATAATTTTGTAACTATTGTTGAAGCAGTAAAACAAGGAAGAAACATATATGATAATATCAAAAAAGCTATACATTTCTTAATTGCTACAAACATAGGAGAAATTGTAACTATATTTATGGGATTGGTACTTGGACTAAAATCACCATTACTTGCAATACAACTATTATGGATAAACTTAGTAACAGACTCATTACCAGCAATTGCAATTGGATTAGAACCACCAGAAAAAGACATCATGCATAAAAAGCCAGTTTCTAGCAAAAAGGGTATTTTCTCAGATGGATTGTGGAACAAAATTGTAGTAGAGGGAATTATGATAGGAATGCTTACATTAGTAGCATTTAGCTTAGGAAACAGATTCTTTAGCTTAGAAGTTGGAAGAACAATGGCATTTGTTTCAATGGGGTTACTAGAACTTGTCCACAGCTTCAATATAAAAAGTGAACAATCTATCTTCAAAATAGGAATTTTAGAAAATAAATTTTTAATAGGAAGTTTTATATTAGGTACAATAATACAAACAGCAGTAGTATTAGTTCCAAGCTTTGCAGAGATTTTTAAACTTGTTCCTTTAAATCAAACACAATGGATAATTACAATTATAATTTCACTACTTCCAATTCCAATTATGGAATTACAAAAAAAGCTAAATGAGATTAAGTTTGGAAAAACAATTTATAAAGAAAATATAATGTCAAATTAACAAAATTAAGATAAAGTATATAAAACCAAAAAGTAATGTATAATATATTTAAAAGAAGTATTTTAAATATGTAAACCACAACGAAAAAAGAAGAATTCCGTAAGGAAATGTCGGATTTTGTGAACAAAATGTAATAGAAAAAACAAATAAACTTAATAAAACAAATAAACATAGTTTCCGTAGTATAATACATACAATACTAGAATTAACAGTCTTTTTATTTATATTTAATTATTATAAAATAAATATATTAATATTAAATATAACATAAAAGGAGACTGTAAAAAATGAAAAAGAAAAACAATCCCAAAAAACTAATTTTATTTTTTGTGTTAATCATAGTAGCAATCATTGCTACTATGACAAAAACAATAACAAACAGCAAAATAATAGACACAAAAAATAATGTATCACAAATGGAAGAGAAAGAAAGGGTAAGAAACGAAGAGCCACAAGACATAGAAGTAGGTCAAAATGCCATTGTTTCATCATTAAACATTAAAGAGAAAAAAACAGGTATAGGGCAATTTGATAGTGATAATGAACCAGGAAATGATGAATCAGCAGACAATGAAATTGTCCGTTCTTTTGACAGTATCAAATATAGTGTAAACCATATAATGCAATTAAAGCCAGAAGAAGAAAAAGATGAGATACAAGCTAATTTTCAAGAACCAAGAAAAACAAATTATCAAGGAGGGATTCTTGAAGTAAAAGCAGAAGTACCAGAGGATTGTGCCAATTTAGTTAAATGGGATGTTAGTAAAATGAATTGGGCAACTGATGCAAAAGTATCAGAAGATGGAAGAATTTTCACAGCTAAATTAGTTATGTCAAATGAAATAATAACAGTGCCAGGTGTAAGAAGCATAGATTTTATGCTAAATGTATTAGCAGCACCTAATGGGAAAGAAATACAGCCTACCTTTACTAGTAAATTAATAGGAAATGAGGAAGGAGAAGAAGCAACATTAGTAGATGAAAAGGTAATAGTTAGTGCAGCTCCTTCTTACAACATTCAATTAACACAAAAAGCAGAATTAAATTATAGAGGTCATTTTGATACAGAAACAGGAGAAAAAGTAGAAAATTCAAATGAAAATAGTATATTTGGTCGTATGCAAGGTTATGCCATTACAGTACAATTATATAATAATAAAGAAGAAAAAGGATTAAAAGGAATTGAATTACCACAAGGAGATATTACATTTGACTTAACATTAGAAGAATATAATGGAAATGAAAATGTAACAAAAGAGAAAGGATATACACCAATTTTATGGGATTACATAGAAAATGAACCACTTCGTACACAAGGAAACAAAGGAAATAATATAGTTTGGAGTAGCGTCAAAAATTCCAATTATGGTCGACAAATAGCACCTTATAATACAGGAGGAAAAAAAGATGCTTGTTATAATGGAGGAAGTTGGAATATTCAAAGAGCCAAAGAAAGTGCGAATATATATCATGTAACAATAAAAGATTATGAGTTTGACATGAAAAACTTCGAATTCCCAAAAAGAAATGCAGAAGATTCCAGTGCAAAGGAAACAGCCTATAAAAATAATGTTGGATGTTTTAGTGCAGGATATGTACAAGCAATAATGCAAATGCCAGAAAAAGATGATAATACAAAAGTAATAGAAATGAGAACAACAGTATCAAATTTAAAAGCTAGTTCTATTAGTGGACAAGAAACAAGAGAAGATAAAAAAAGTGAAGACAATGTAGAGAGTACATCTATCACACTATATCCAGAAGGAAGATATAATAAAAACTCTTATTTATGCAAAAATGAAAGAATATGGGTAGGGGATACATTACTAAGTTCTACACGCCAAGCAGGAGACGCAAATGCTGGGATAGGTCAGAGTGTTTATGTTTTTGGAAATGTAACATTAGGAGGTAATAATGACAATAAAATAAGAGCCATTAACATATTACAAAAATTTGATGATGAAGCATTCCTTATACCAGAAGATGCTAATAGTAGTGATGGAAGTAAAGTAGGACCAGACGGAGTTTTAAAAACACTTTATGCAGCCAAACCAGATAAAACTGGATGGGCAGATGATAATGAAATGCAAGAAACAAGAGAAAAAGACTTAATTTATTTCTCAAGTATGTCTGAACTAAAAGAAGCAGGATATATTTGTGTTGGAGTATTATTTGAAGATAGAGAATTAAAAGGAGAAAGAGGAAGCAATTGTTATTATGGAATAAAAGCTCTTATCAATGAAGATGCCAAAATAGGAAATGTATATCAAACAGTAAATGATGTAACAGTATGGCAAGAAGGAATAGACTTTACATGGGAAAACAAAAAATACACTTATAATAATGAAAATGGATTAGTATATGAAGAATTAAACTATCCAACACCATTGAGTGTAGAATATAATGGAAAAGATGCTAATACACCAAATTATATAAAAACACAATATGATGAAAATGGAAAAATCATTCCAGGCAGCCATTATGGTGGAACACGTTCAGGAAATTCAGTTTTAATATTAGGAGCAGATTTAAGTATTACAAAAACAACTTTGAAAGAAGAATATGACTTATCAGGAAAAGAATATAATGTTAAATTTGAACTTAATCCATCTTTAACCAATAAAGACAATAACATAAAAGGAATTCACTTAAAAATAACTGATACATTACCAAAAGGATTAACTTATGGAACAGGAACTTGTAATTATGATGAACCAGAAGTAACAGTAAATGAAGATGGAAGCACGACATTAGTCTGGTATGTTTATAATTGTACAGTAAATGTTTCAATACCAAGTATTACTTATATAGCATATATTGATAAAAATACAAAAGATAAAACACAATATACTTCAAATGTTGAAATAGTAGAAATATTAAATGAAGGAGAAAAAACAAAAATTGGAATAAGCCAATTAGAAAAAAGACAAGCCAAAAACACAATAAGAATTAACAATTCAAGTAATTACAGCTTATATAAAACAACAACAACACCAGGAATAGAAGAAAATGGAACTATACACTACAAAATAGTTGCTTCAAACAATACAAATACAGACTTAGATACTTTCCGATTATTAGACAAATTACCATTAGAAAAAGACTATTATTGGATAACATTACAAAACGTAGAAGTAAGAAAAAGTAATATACAAAATGGAGAAGAAGTAAGTTTAGATAATACAAAAATATTATATAGTAGCACAGCTTTAGTAAAACCAATTGAGTCAGAAGAAACTACATTGGCAGAAACACAGCCACCAACAGAAGAGGAAGAAGAGCCAAAAGAAATTCCAATTGAAATAACAGACGAAGACTTTGGAGAAACAAGTATCTGGCAAGAGATAAAACCAGGAGAAACAATGCCAATTTCAAAAGTAGCTAGTGCTATTGCTGCAAAAGGAGTGTTAGAGGCAAATACAAAAATAGAGATAGATATTTATCTAAAAACAAGAGGAAATAAACCAAAAGACAGTTACAAAAACAAAGCAATCATGCAAACAAATCCAGAAGAAATTTTAGAAACTGTAGAAGTAGAAGCAAGAGTTGTAAACCGTGTAATTATAGGGAAAATATGGGAAGATTTTGACAGAAACGGACTTGTTGATTATTTTGAAGAATACATGAAAGATGTGGAAGTCATTTTATATGATGCAACCAATATAGAAATCGAGAGAACTAAAACAGATGAATATGGAGGATATAGATTTGAAAATTTAGCAGAAGGAAGTTATAAGGTAAAAGTAGTTCCACCAGCAGGATTTTATGTAACACAAAAAGGAGCAGGAGGACTCTTAGGCATTAATAGCAAATTCAACCCATCTAGCAATACAACAGACAAAATAGAACTATCAGCGACAAGTGAATCTTTAAGTGTGTTAAAATACAATATTAATGCAGGATTATATCGAGAAAGGTATCGTTTGCATGTAAGCAATTATAGAATGGGAACTAATTTAAAAATAAAGAATGCAATTTACACAATGGTAGGAGATGGTGTAGGATTTCAAGGCCCAGAATATAAAACAGATGCAAATGGAGGTTTTTCGGTTTATTTAGTACCAAACCAAACTTATATCATGCAACAAACTTATATAGCACCATTTGACTATATGTTAAAAGAAGAACCAATCATATTTAGTGTTGTAAAAGTAAATGGTATTTTGAAATTACAAATACAAAAAGGAACTATCAAAACAAGTAATATTGTTCAAGCTCCTAATGAAGGAATATCAGACTTATATATGGAAGTTGAAAATGAACCAAAATACAATATTAGAATTACAGCTTATGAAGCAGGAACTAATCATACAATTTCCTATGCACGTTTCAGAGTAAAAGGAAAAAATATGGGAGCAGAAGGGAAAATATATCAAACCAATGTCAATGGTATTGCAAACATACAAAGTTTAGAATTAGATCAAGTATATACAGTGGAAGAAGAATATGCAAAAGGTTATTATTATCAAGGAAAACAATTTACTTTAAAATTAACACGTAATCAAGGAAACTTAGAAATTCAATATAATGGAGTAGAAACCAAAGAAGAACCATTTATTGATGAAAGAGAAGACCGACCAGTTGTAGAAATCGGATTAGAAAATGTTAATATACCAAAATATACATTAGAATTAAGCAAAATAGGAGAAAAGACAGGAAAACAATTAGCAAATGCATACTTTGAAATAGAAGGTGAAGGAAGAGATGAAACACAAGAGAAAAAATATGTAACCAATTCGAATGGAACTTTAACAATTGAAAAGCTATATGAAAACGAAATTTATACATTAAAAGAAACAGTACCACCAATTGGTTATAAAATAAAAGAAGAACCATTAAAATTTAGGGCAACACAAGAAAATGGAGTATGGAGTTTTGAGACAGTAGAAGGAGAAATACTAGAACAAGCAGAAATAGAAGATGCGACAATTAAAATAAAATACGAAAATGAATTATTATTCAAATTACAAAAAACAGATGAAGAAACTGGTAAACCACTAGCAGGAGTGAAATTCACAGTAAAAGACTTAGAAGGAAACGAAGCAAAAGACCTAGAAGGTAATCCAGTAGGAGAAATAGAAACAATCAATGGAAAAGAACAAAGAGTTATTACAACAGACGAAGAAGGATTTTACACAGCAGAAATTGCACAAGGATTATACAAAATAGAAGAAGTACAAACTATTTATGGGTATGATTTACCAGAAAATCCAATACAATATTTTGGAATTGATACTTCACAAGAAGGAAAAGAAGGAGCAGTAGAAACATGGGCAACAGAGTTTGTTACTGATAATAGTGATATTATTGAAAGAGTAGCAATTACAAGTGATGGAGGAAGAGTATTTGTTGGACAAATAGGAGGAACAGTAAATACAGGAGGAGAAGTAATTGGTAGTGATTCTAGTGCAAACTATGTAATGGTAAAATATAATGAAGAAAAAAAGGTAGTATGGCAAACAACTTGTAGTTATGGATATATTAATTTAGTCAAAGAAACAAAAGATGGAGGACTTTTAATAGTAGCCAATTCAGGAATTATAAAATATGGAAAAAACGGAGAAGGATACACTTTACAATGGCAAAGTAAAGTTATATCAGAAGATTTGTCAGCACAAAGATTTAGACTTGCTTATATTGATGAAACAGATGATGAAGGAATTATAGTAGCAGGTCAATTTGATACAGATGTTACATTAGCTGACACAACAGACACTAACTTAAAGTCACTAAAAACAAAAGGAGCAACAGATATATTTGTTATAAAATATGAAAAAAGAACAGCTACTAAATATGAAGTAGAATGGACAACAACGATTTATGGAAAAACAACAAATTATGTATATATTACAGGTGTCATGGCAACAAGTGATGGAGGAATATTAGTAGGTGGTGTTACTAATGGAGATATAACATTGCCAACAGGAGAAGTATTAACAAATACAAGAACAACAGATAATACTATTTTACTTAAATATGACAAAGCACCAGGAAAAGGATATACATTTAACTGGGGAAAAAGAATTAATGGAGACAAAAATAGAATTACAGGAATGACTGAAACAACAGATGGAGAATATGTAGTAGCAGGATATTTAAGTGGAACAATACAATTAAGTAATAGATTAGTACTAAATAGTAATGGAGATTATGATAATTTAGTTGTAAAATATGATAAATATGGAAACATCCGATTTGGATTTAATATTGGAGGAGAGGGAAGTGAATTAGCAAACCATATTGACAAAATGACAGATGGGGGATTTGCCATTGCAGGTTCTATTGCAAGTACAGTAACATTAGAGAATGGACAAACCATAACCCCAAAAGGAAATAGAGATGCCATGATTATTCGTTATGATAAAGATGCACATGTAAAATGGGCAAAAAGTTATGGTGGAACAGATGTTGATTATTTCCCATGTTTAGATATTAATGAAGAAGGAAGAATTTTACTAGGAACTTTATTTTCAAGTGAAAGCTTTACATTAGAAAATGGACAGGTGATAACAGGAAAAAGAGGAAATGTAGATGCAGCTTTAATTGAAATACAAGAAGTAGAGTTACAGCCTGCAATACCAGAAACAAGAGAAGTTAACTATCAAAATAGCAAACATAATTATCAAATAACAACAAAAGTAGAAGGAACAGGAGGAACAATCACAGGAGAAAACGAAGAACCATTTGAGCAAGTAAAATATACAGAAGACTCTAAAAAAGATATTATTATAACACCAAAAGAAGGATATGAAGTAAGTTCTATTACTGTAAATGGTAAAGAAATTGACTTTATTAGAAATGATGATGCAACTGTTGTATTAGACAAGTTTACCAATATACAAGAAGACAAACAAGTAATAGTTAAATTCACAGCAAACCCTGCCCAAGTAATTGTTCATCATTATATATTAAATACAAAAGTTAGTTTAGCACCAGATGAAATCATTAGAGGTGAAGTTGACAAAGCATATGAAACAACACCAAAAGAAAATATTGACAATTATGAGGTAGAAATCAGTAAACTACCACAAAATGCAAAAGGAACTATGACAGCAGAACCAATTGAAGTTTTCTACTATTATACTAGAAGAGATGCTAAAGTAGTTGTACACCATTATTTAGATGGAACAACAGACAAATTAGTAGAAGACGAAGAAATAGAAGGAAGAATAGGTTCAGAGTATGAAACAACAAATAGCAATATTGATGGTTATGAAGTAGTAAATGAAAAATGGCCACAAAATAGTACAGGAAACATGCAAGAAAAAGAAACAATTGTAATTTATTACTATACTAAAAAAGAACCTAAAATTATAACAAACACAATCTCAAAAATAGGAACAAAAATCATAGAAACAGAACAACAAGAGGTAGAATATACCTTAACCTATCAAGCAGAAATTTCTGATACAATAGGAAATGCAAAAATCCAAATCATAGATTATTTACCATTTGCAATTGATGAAGAAAAATCTAATTTAGATGGAGGTATCTATCATGAAGATAAAAAAACCATTACATGGGAAGATACCATAGAAAATATTAATACTTATCAAAAAGGAAATGAAAAGATTAAGATAAGTAAGAATATTAGTGTAGTATTTAAAAATATGGACTACAGCCAAAAGAATTTCATCAATTATGCAAATGCTAAAATAACAATTGATGAGGTAGAAAAAGAAACAGGTAAAATTCCAGCAAGAACAGAAACAAATTTTAGAAAAAACGTAAAAGTTACTAAAAAGTGGAATCATACCAATAATCATTATCCTTTACCAAAAGTTGTGAGGTATCAACTAAAACAAGGAGAAAAAGTAATAACACAAAAAGATTTAACAGAAGAAAACCGTGTACAAAACATCACATTAGGTGAAAATGAGGACATTTGGGAATGGGAATTTACCAACTTAGAAAAATATGATGAGCAAGGAAATGAAATTGATTATCAAGTAGAAGAAGTAGAAGTAATAGAAGGAGATTTAGCTTATTATACAAAAGAGATTAACCAAGAAAGTAAAACAATAACCAATACATATGAAGGTCCAATTATATCTTCTAGTAAAGTAGCAACCTCAGAAAGAAACCTAGATTATGTAGTAGAAGGAGAAAAAATAACCTATACAATTACTGTACAAAATGAAGGTAAATTAGAAAAAGAAGTAGTAATTAAAGACGCTATCCCAGAAGGAACAAGTTTTGTTGAAGGTTCAATAAAAATTAATGGAGAAACAACACAAAACACAAAAGAAAACTTACTAAATGGA
Organism: Clostridia bacterium; assembly: GCA_022794095.1. GTDB lineage: Bacteria > Bacillota > Clostridia > TANB77 > CAG-508 > CAG-269. The sequence goes on along the minus strand of JAAWEC010000088.1, from coordinate 193 downwards.
ATTAGCATAAATGTCCCAGAAAAACAAGAAGGAGTAAATGGAAAAGCAACATTAAGCTTTGAAGTAACAGTAAACAACTTACCAGAAGGAAGTTTTGAAAACACTATAAAAAACACAGCACATGTAGATGAAGAGCCAACACCAGAAGAGACAGAAAATCAAGTAAAAAAATCAGAACTAAAAGTGGTAAAAG
>JAAWEC010000087.1 GCA_022794095.1 Clostridia bacterium | reverse complement strand
TTATCTATACTTAATATGGTACCAAAGTTCTCCGAACTTCCTATAATATAAAGCGTTCCACAGAAAATTGCTTTGCAATTTTCGCGAGCGAACAAAGACGAGGCATGAAGAGTAATCTAAAAGGTCATAAAATTTTAATCATGCCTCTTTTGTTCTTGTATAGGTAAAATACATTCTATCCAAATTTGCTAAAGCAAATTAAGCAGACGAACAATTAAACATGGGATGACTACTGCACATCAAAAGTTAGAGAATATTAATCAGCCCAATATTGTTTGATTTGGTCATAAATCTAGTTACTCCATAATATATATGTAAAAAGAATAATTAAGGAGGTAAACTAGATGGTATTAGAAACAATGAACGAAAATTTATGTGTAAATAAATTAGTAGCATCAAAAAAAGACATCATCATGGTAGAAGGAGACATGATAGTACCAGATTCCAAACCAGACATATTAAATACAATTTGTACAAGTGGGGTAGTATGTGTATACAAAAAAGAGGTATTAGATGAAAAAGTAAGAATTGATGGAAATATCAATACATATATTATGTACTTAGCAGACGATACCCAAGACAAAGTAAGAGGAATTAACACAAGTTTAGACTTTTCAGAAGTAATACAAGTTTCAAATGCACAAAGTGGCATGGAATCTATAATACAGACAAAACTAAAAGCTATTGAATGTAAAGTAATAAATGGAAGGAAAGTAGGAATAAAAGCAACCTTAGAAGTAGATATAAAAATATATGCAAAAGAAGAAATAGAAATTGTAAATGATATACAAAATGCCCAAGGCATTCAAATGCTAAAAGAAGACTTAAGAGTAAATTCACTAGTTGGAATGGGAGAAAACAAAATTTATACAAAAGATAATATTTCTATTGATAATATTGACAATCTAGCAGAAATTTTAAAAACAGATATAGCAATTACAGATAAAGATGTAAAACTTAGCTATAATAAGATTTTGGCCAAAGCAGAAGCAAGAGTAAAAATAATGTATTTAACAGAAGACAATAGAGTAAATAGTTTAGATGCCAAAATACCAGTTGTAGGGTTTATAGATATACCAAATGTAACAGAAGAAAATATATGTGATTTAGACTATGAAATAAAAAACATGATAATAAAAGCAAATGCACCAGAAGAACATTCTATTTATATAGAGCTTGAAATTGGTGTTATGGCTATGGTATATGAAGAAAAACAAATAAACCTTATTCAAGACCTATATAGTCCATCTGAAAATTTAGAATTTAATAAAAAGAAAATTACAACAATAACAAATAAACAAACACGTAAAGAAATCAAGCAAATTAGAGAAAAAATAGAAATAGATGGATTAGAAAACAAAAATATAATTGATGTAGATGTATGTCCAGTAATTGAAAGACAAGAAAACCTTAGCAATCAAATTATTTATACAGGAAGTTTAGAAATCAACTTTATTTTATCAAACCAAGAATTGCAAATGGAAGTTAGAAATGCAAAAGTGCCATTTGAATACCAAATAGATGGGGTAGAAGATGCCGAAAATACAAATAGTAGATTAGATATAGAAGTTGCTAACCAAGACTTTTTAGTCCAAGATGGAGGAATGGTTACAGGTAATATTGATTTATTAATGAATAGTGATATGTATAAAAATACAAATATGAATATTATGAATGAAATTCAAACAAATGGGGAAAGAGAAGCACAAGATTATGGCTTAATTCTTTACATTGTTAAAAAAGGAGATACTTTATGGCAAATAGCTAAAAAGTATGGAAGCACTATTGATGACATTGTAAGGACAAATGGAATTGAAGATGCAAATAAAATTGTACCAGGACAAAAAATATTTATTCCACGTTATACTAAAACAGGAGTAACTTATGCATAAAATTTATTCTAGGCCAAGAATAAGAATACCCAAAATTATTATACCATCAAGAAAAAGAATGCAAAATGAAAAAGCAAGAAAAATAACAACTATAGTAATTATTTTGGTAATAGCTTTTTCTACAGTTAAGCTTATTTTAGATGCAGTTTTGCCAATTTTTGATACATTATGCGAAAATAGAGCAAAATCAATAGCAACTATTGTTTCTAATGAGCAGGCTACAAATGTAATGAAAGAGCATAGCTATGATGAAATATTTTCACTTGAAAAAGATAACAATGGAAACATCACGATGATAAAGTCAAATGTTATACCAATAAATGAAATAATTTCTGATGTTGCTAATAAAATTCAAGAGGAAATTAACAATAAAGGCAGAGACAACATAGAAATTGCTATTCGGAAGCTTTACAGGTTTTAAATTACTAGCAGGAAGAGGACCTCGGTGTTAAAATAAGAATATCAACAATAGGAAATGTAGAAACTGATTTACGTAGTGAGTTTTCAGCACAAGGAATTAATCAGACACTGCATAGAGTTTATTTGCAGGTTAAATGCAATGTGAATATTTTAACACCTTTTGACAATATTTCACGTGAAATTACTAATCAAGTGTTACTTATGGAAAATGTAATAGTAGGTGGAATTCCAAATACTTATTATAATTTAGAAGGACTAAATGGAAATAGTGATGCTTTAGAAGTAATTGAATAAAATTTGTGGACTATCAAAGGCAACATATAAAAGACCAGAGGGAGTGTATGAGGTACTAATTATAGCATTAAAGCCTTAAAAGAATTGAAAAATCTAGTTATTTATGATATGATTATAGTGCAACAAATATATAGGAAAGGAGGGGATTTTATGGAGAAAGGAATTCTTTTTTCTAAAACGTCCCCTGGAAAACAACCCCTTCGCCTTCGGGAAAAAGCTTCACCACATGTAAATAATGGTGAATTTTTGCCCAAAGGTGGAAGAGTAAGTAAAGAAGAAGCAAGGCAATTAGATGCTGTTGTAGAGCATTTAATATTGCCAAACTTCTTCTAAAACCAAAAAATCCAGCTCGATAAGAGTTGGATTTTTTGATTTTAGAGTTCTTTATAATCCCAAGTCGAAAGCATAAATTTGTTATTTGAACTAGATAATATAGAATTTAGCTTTTTT
>JAAWEC010000086.1 GCA_022794095.1 Clostridia bacterium | reverse complement strand
TCTTTCATTTCGTTAATTTTATATCCATTTGTGTCTGATAATTGTCCTGGATTATTGTATTTATAAATATTTTGACATACTCTTTTTAGTTCTGCCTCTGTTCCAAAAGATAAGCATTCTAAACGGATTGACTTACCTTGGAAAAATATCCATATACTGTCACATGCTCTTGGTACTTTATGTTCTGCAACTTGTTCTAAATAATCACCATCTGCTTGTGCTACTTGACTTAAGAAACTTTCTGGAAGTCCTGATACTCCGACCAGATATTCCATCTATATTCATGTCTCTTACTTCATCAATACTACTATATCCTTTATAATGTTGATAAATTCTTTGTACTACAACATTTAATTTATCTGCAAAATTTAATACTATATTTTCTTTTTCGTATATCTCTTCTATTTCTTGACAAGTTATTACATAAGATGGTTTTGTTTCTCCCTCTACATATTTTAGTGTTGCTAAATTGTATTTTTTGATTATTTCTGTTAAAGCTTCATAACCAAATTCTTTCTTATAGGTGTAAATTAATATATCGAACTTATCTTGTGCTGTTAAAAGTGATGGTACGTCAAATGAAATAGCTTTTGATATATTACTTTCTGTTACTCCATATTCTTTTTCTAATAAATCAAAAATCAATTCTTTTACATATTTTTTGTCATTTACATCTCCATATGTACAGCCTTTTAAAGCCTTTTTTAATTCATATTTTTTATTCTTTCTTCTTTTTAATTCTTCTTCAGAAAGTCCTATATCATAAAGGTTGATTTTTGTAATTTCATCTAATCTTCTTTTTACAAATTCAATCATTTTTTCTATGGTGTAGGTTTTATCATCTACATCCACTTGAACCTCGACTTCTGCATTTTTCTTTTTCTTAATACTACTTTGAATAACATAAATAGCAATTCCTATTACTACTAGTATTAATACGATGTTTGTTATGGTCATTTAGGTTCCCTCCTTACACCTTTTATCTTATAATCTCCATTCGGTATATAATATTGTCTACTGTTCTTTTTACTTCTGATAAAAAGAACCCATTTCTGTCATCTTCTCCTACATTTCTAAGGCTTAAAAACAAATCTGGTACTTTAGCTTCTTCTGCTGCTTCAAAAAATAGTGTGTTATATGGAATTGTTGAAACTTTGTTTTTTTCACCTAAATATCTTGATATATTTTTGATATTGTATTTTGAAAATTTATCATATTTTCCAATTAATAATAATGCTTTTTTAGATTTCAATATTGGTTTTTCTTCTCTTTTTTGTATAAATTGGTTAATAGTTGTTAGTCTTTGGCTTAAATTTATTACAATAATATTAGAGCCTTCCATTATTGTATCTGCAATATCATCATGTACTTGTTTATCTAAGTCTACCAACACTAAGTCATAGTAATTATTTGCTAAACTTATAATGTCTGGGTAATATTTTCTTAAATCTTCGTATTCGTCTCTTTCACCCTTGAATGTTGGTAATATTTCTAATCTATCTTTAAAAATAATTTTAGTATAATTTGTAATATGCTCTGGTGATAATTTATTACTTTTCATAATTCTAGCTAGTCCAGTAATTCCTTCTTGCATTCCAGCATTAGTGTTTGGCCCAAATAGCCCTCTATTGCTTTTTTTGTCATTTACTTGTTGCCAATAGCAATTGTCTAAATTATTATCTTGATATCCTGTTGTAATAACTAAAATTCGATAATTATGTTCTATTGCCAAATGTGTTGCAATTGCTGCAATTGATAGCGTTTTTCCTGTTTGTTCTGTACCATTATTCCAAAAAGTTACAATTGACATATTTTTCATGCTCCTTTTTCAATAATTTTTATTGTTTTTCTTATATTTGCTTCACTTACATCTCCAAGTATTTCTTGTGCTAAGCAAACTAGTCCATCTTTATATTGAACACTTAATTTTTTAAATTTGATTTTAGATAGTCTTTGATTTTCATATATAACATTTAAATCTCCATTTTCAATTGGGAAATATATTCTATATTCATTCCATATAACTTTATGCCCTAAAGAAAGGAAATTTAAGTATTCATCCTCTTCTTTTATCATGTCCTTTGAAAATAAAACTTTTGTTAAACTCATTACTTCTTGGATGCCACTTAATATTTCTAATCCTTTTTTCAATGAATAATTATCAAAGGAAGTTACAAAATAGTTTTTTTGAGAATTTTCCAAAAAGAAGTTAGAAAACCCTTTTTGATTGTCTGTATCAACAAATATAAAATCGTATTCTAATTCTTGTTGTTCTTCTAACCCCAGATAATTTTTCATATCTTCTATACTTGAGAAGCCAACTGCTATATCAATATCTTCAAAATCCGTAACATACTTCATAGCTGGGCTTATTGCTGGTACAACATATCTAGCTTTTTGATTTATTGTAGAATCCATAATTAATACTTTTTTTTCAAGCATTGTTAATATTTTTGCAACATACAATATCATATCAGTTTTATCATACGCTCCTATGAACCCTATCTTTTTCATTTGTTTTCTCTCCTTTTTTTATTCTGCTGCTCCTGATAAAGCATCTAAATATTCTTTTCTATCTGTTTTTGAGTTTGATGTACTCTCTTGCATTTTTGTTTCTAAGTTTGTTTTTGCTTGATCACCTTGTGCACTAATAGCATTGTTAATGTGGTTATTTCTTAGTTCTGATGCATTGTTGTTATTATATCTTGTTGCAATTGCATTCATAGCTTTTTCTAGTACATTTGGGTTGTTTCTTAATAATGCAATTGTGCTTTCATTTAATGGATATGTAGGTGTTGCTGCATCTTGCATTCCTGGTTCTGTATATTTTGTTGCATATAGTTTAGATCCTGGTATTTGGAACGCTTCTACAATTGCACAACTCATATTTAATATTTCATCTTCTGTTAAGTTCAACCAAACTGTATCTTCTGAGTCAACTCCACCAACTTTTGGTATTTCTACTTCTTTTTTACTTACTACTATATAATCTTGTCCAGATGGCAACATGAATCTAATGTCCACATATTCTCCAGTTACTAAATCCATTGGTAATATAATCATATTATATTGTTGTTTTCTAACATCATCTTGTACAAGACTATCACTCTTATTTAAGAATTCTGTTGTGATTATAGTATTTTTCTTCATATTTACTTTTGCTACTAATGGTATAGTATTTAATTCTATATATTCTTTATTACCACTTTTAGTAATATAATAATTATCTGTTTCTTCTTCTTGTTGTATTTCATATTCTGTATTGTCTTTTTTTCTTACATATAATTTAGCTTCACCATTTTTTGCTTTTGTATATATTTCATTTCCTTCTTTGTCTTGTAATGCATAATTTTCAATAACACTAAGGTCACTTGTTGCATTTCTTGGTACAACTTTTTCTGCTACTGTTTGTTTAACTAACATATCACTTGTAATAACCTGTCCTGAACTCACATCCTGATTCAGTGCATAAACATCTACACTCTTTCCGAATTTTTCTTGTTCCTTTTTATTATTATTCATTAATTGCATGAATAATAATGCTATTATAATTCCACATATCAATAACATTATTAACATTCCTAATAAAAATGAATTTCTTGCTTTTCTTTGCATTGGATTTGTTGCCATGACAAATTCCTCCTTAACATTTATTTTTTATATATTTTTCTACAAAATATCCATCTATTTTATTTTAACGCAAATATAATTTAAAATCAATAAATTTAGTTGTTGTTACAAAAAGTTAATAGTATTGTAATATTTCTGTAACATTTTATTCAATAACTGTTGCAATTTTAATATAACAAAATGAGGTCTCTAGCAGAACTTTTCTAACACTTTTGCTACACCTTCATCTTGATTAGATGCTGTTATATAATCTGCAATCTCTGTAATTTGTGGTGTACTTCCGTTGCATAGCAACTCCCAAACCTGCTTGTTGTATCATTTCTTTATCATTAACATTATCTCCTATTGCTATTACTTCTTCTTTCGAAATATTTTTAGCTTCAATCAAATATTCAATTGCCTTCCATTTATCTACATTTTCTGCTCCAATTTCCGTATAATAATATTCAATCACCTTTTCTTCCGTCCCCTGTTTAATCGTCTTTCTTGACATATGAGCAACATCCAAAACTTCGATTCCATCTACTTGTCTTAATTTTCTAATAATCGAATTAAAAATCAATTTATTTTCATCACAAATTGTCATTTTAAAATATTTATCATCTTTTTTACTTTTTACATATTCATATATATTTTCGACAATACTAATTTTAGTTTGTTTTTTTTCATCCTTTTTTAAATTTTCCTTTTGATAATACAAAACATTATATTTTAAAGCTTTTGCAAGTATAGTTTTATCAGTATATACATTATAAGAAATACTATTTTCCTCACATATACCAATAATCTCCAAAACCTTTTCCTTTGGTAATAACTTATCATAAACAATCTCATCTTTTTGAATATCATAAATAAGAGCACCATTACCTGCTATAAAATAATTTTTACTTCCAATCTCTTTCGCTATCGTTTTAGTCGAATCAATAGGTCTTCCAGAAGCAATCACAACATCTATTCCTTTCTCAATAGTCCTCCTAATCTGCTCTTTTGTATTATCTGTCACAACTCCATACTTATTAAGCATTGTTCCATCCAAATCAATTGCTACCAACTTATACATTTCATTTTCCTTTCTCTTTTGACTTCTTAAAATTCGTTTCTATTATAACTTTTTACATATCAAAATGCAACATTTTTTATCCTTTTATTCATTTTTGCCACAATTGGGCATAATTGGGACAGGCACTGAGTATCCTTTTTTGGCACTCTGGGCATATCTGGGACAGGCACTGAATGACCCTTTTGGCACTTTGGGCAT
>JAAWEC010000085.1 GCA_022794095.1 Clostridia bacterium | reverse complement strand
GGATTTGGGGACGGCCCCCAAATCCTATTTAAATCCTATAAATCTATTTTCTCAAAACAGTCTTTGTCAATTTCATCTGGAACTTCAATTGGATATTTACCTGTAAAACATCCATCACAAAAACCATCTACTTTACAATCTTTAGTAATTTCTTTTAAGCTGTCTAAACTCAAGAATTCTAAGGAATCTGCACCTATTTCTTGTCTAATTTGCTCAACAGTTTTTCCATAAGCAATTAAATTCTTTTGTTTGTCAACATCTGTTCCAAAATAGCAAATTCCAATAAATGGTGGAGCTGCAACTCTAATATGTACTTCTTTTGCTCCTGCCTCTTTTAATGTTTTTATAATTCTTGTTATCGTTGTCCCTCTTACAATTGAGTCATCTACTAAAACAATTTTTTTACCTTTTACTGTATGATGCAATGGGTTTAATTTTAGATTAACTAATTTCTTCCTTTTATTTTGTGTATTTTGGATAAAAGTTCTTCCTATATATTTGCTTTTGATAAATACAATATCATATGGAATTTTTGATTCTTTAGAATATCCAAGTGCTGCATCATTTCCAGAGTCTGGAACACCTGCTACAATGTCTGCATCTACTGGCATTTGTCTTGCCAAACATCTTCCTGCATTTTCACGGAAAATATGGACATTTATGCCATCAATTGTAGAGTCTGGTCTAGCAAAATAAATATATTCAAATACACACATTCCTTTTTTTTCATTTGGCAAAAATTTTTCGCTATTTATTTTGTTATTCATCACTGTTACTACTTCTCCTGGTTCAATGTCACGGTCAAAAGTAGCTCCCATAATATCTAAAGCACAACTTTCTGAAGCAAATACAATATCACCATCTAAATGCCCCATACAAAGAGGTTTAAATCCCTGTGGGTCTCTTACTGCAATCATTTTTTGAGGAGATAGAATCAAAAGTGAATATGCACCTTTTATAATTTTCATAGTGTTTTTTACTGCTTCTTCAATAGAACCTGTTTTAAGTCTCTCCCTTACAATAACATGGCATATTATTTCTGTATCACTTGTTGTTGTAAAAATTGCCCCTTGTTCTTCTAATTCTCTTTTAAGTTCTAAAGCATTTACTATATTACCATTGTGGACAACTGCTAAATTACCCTTTTTGTGCCTAACTACCATTGGTTGTGCATTTTCCTTTTTACTTTCTCCAGTTGTAGAATAGCGAACATGGCCAATTGCCATCTTCCCTTGTGGCATTGTACTTTGTACTTCTTTAGTAAAAACCTCTGAAACAAGTCCAATATCTTTATGAAAATGAATAATTCCGTCTTCATTAATTGCAACACCACAGCTTTCTTCTCCTCTGTGTTGCAATCCTGATAAACCTACACAAACTTGTCCAATTAAATCTTCTTTTGTTTCTTTAGAATAAATTCCAAATACGCCACATTCTTCTTTTATTTCATCAAACATTTTTATCTTCCTTCCTAATTTTTCATTATAATTTTCAACTAAAACTTTTAATGTAAAATTTATTGACTTTTTTAATCGAAAATTGTAACTTACAGTTCTAAAAATTATTTTTCAAACTGATTTGACTTTATCTTTTATAAATGTTACACTACTATTAATATTATACCATATTATCAATAGGAGGTAATTTTATGTATCATTTAGTTGTTTTTGCTTCTGGAAATGGTTCTACTTTGCAAGCTGTAATTGATAGCATTAAAAATCATGAACTAGAAGCACAAATTGATTTAGTTATATCTGACAATCCTAAGGCTTATGCCCTTGAAAGAGCTAAAGAAAATAACATAGACACTTATACAATTCAAAGTAAAGATTTTTCTAAAAGAGACTTAGAATTATCAAATGTACTTTGTAATTATTCTATTGACCTTATTGTACTTGCTGGATATTTAAAAATGATTGGTCCTAACTTGTTAGAAAAATATACAATTATCAATACCCATCCTTCGCTACTTCCAAAATTCGGTGGCAAAGGAATGCATGGTATGCATGTGCACGAGGCTGTCATTCAAGCAAAAGAACAATACAGTGGTGCAACCATTCATTTTGTAAATCAAGAATATGACAAAGGCAATATTATTAGCCAAACTAAAGTTACTGTACTTCCAACAGATAATGCAAAAACATTATCTGAAAAAGTCCAAGCTGCTGAGAAAGTTCAACTAATTGAAGTGCTAAATCGTTTTGTGCAACATGAAATTTAGTAGGATTTTGGGGCCGTCCCCAAATCCTATTTTTTTAATGTTCGTATATTTCTCCTATGTCTTTTCTATAATCTAGTTTTTCGTCTATGTTGTTTTCCATTGCAGAATATGCTTTTTGTTTTGCTTCTTCTAATGTGTTTCCACTTGTGTGGATTGCAAATAGTCTTGATGTTCCTACTGATTGATATTTATCATTTTCTATTGGTTTTGTGCTTGCAAAATATATTTTAGCTCCTTTTTCTAATATTGCTTTTGTATTTAAAGTAAATGTACATGGGTCACTTTTCTTAATTGCATAATCTGGACTTACTACATAAACTGTAAATGTATAATTGTTTTTGAATTTACAGTTTTCTTTTGATAAATTTTGTGTCCATATATTTTCCATTACTTCACTAAATGGTGTTTCTAAAGAGTTTAATACATTGATTGCTTCTGGATCACCAAATCTTGCATTAAATTCAATGAACCTAATTCCTTGTTTGCATTTGAAAAATCCACCATAAATTACTCCTGTAAACTCTAGGTTGTCTTTATTTACATATTGAATTGTATCTTGAATTAGCTTGCTACATTCATCAATATCTTTTTGTTCTAAAAATGGCAATAATCCATTTTCAAAACTAAGACATCCCATTCCACCTGTTCCTGGTCCTTTGTCCTCATCAAATCTATATGGATAGTCAAAAGTTGTTGGTGTTACTACAATGTTTTTTCCATCTGTTAATGCCATTACCGTGAATTCTCTTCCCTCTACTTTGTCTTGTACAATAACTCTACCATCTGATTCTAAACAAGATTTAGCATATTCATATCCTTCTTGTTTTCCTTTAAAGTGAATTCCACCTACTTTTACGCCTTTTCCACCTGTTAGTCCCTCTGGTTTTACTACAAAGCTGTCATCTTCATAATTTTTCATTACTTCTTCTAATTGTTCTAAACTACTAATTGCTTCGTTTTTAATTATCATTTCTGGCGCTAATTTTTGAACAATATCTAATGCATATGTTTTGCTCCATTCTACTTTAGCTCCTTTAGATGTTGGTCCAAATGTTTTTAACCCTAATTCTCTTGCTAAATCAATTAATCCTTCTTGCAATAAATTATCTTGGCTAACAACACAGGCTTCTATTTCGTTTTCTTTTACAAACTTTGTAACAAGTTCTTTGTCAAATGGGTCTCCTATTAAATATTTTCCATTTGATTTTTCTGCCTCTTTTACTACAGATGGGTTTGCATATGGCAAAATTGCATATAGTTCAAATCCTTTTGCAATTTGTTCTGCAAGTACTGCCTCACGTCCTCCATTACCTAACAATAAACATTTTTTCATATCTTAAATTTCCTTTCTTTTGAGACACTAGGGACAGGTCTCATTTGTCTCATTTTATAAAATTTTTCTTTCAATTAGTTCTTGTTTTAATTGTTCTGCATTTTTAAATATAATTCCATGAATCCCCTCTTCTTCTGCTCTTTTTATATTTATTTCATGGTCATCTACAAACAATGTTTCATCTGCTATTATTTGAACCCTATTTAATACAGTCTTAAATGTTTGCTTATCTGGTTTAACACTACCTATTTCATAAGAAAATATCTTTTTGTCAAACAAATCAATATCATGATTTATTTGTTCAATATATTGCATCCATTCTTTAACATGGTCAGATAATAAAATAAGCTGATATTTTCCCTTTAGTTGTTCAATAATTTCCATTGTTCCCTCTACTGGTTGATTTAAGTACTCTCTTGCTGTATTTTTCAAGTCTTCTATTGTAATATCTCAATTCATTCCTTTTAATAATTCATTCCAATAATCTTCTTCCTTTAAATTTCCTCTCATTAAATCTAAAAATAATTCATACTTGTTAATTTTTTGTTGCAAAAAATCTTCGGCTGGAATTCCATATTTCTTTTCTATTAGATTTTCAATTCTCCAATATCCTGAAATTATAACCTCTGATAAGTCAAAAATTATATTTTTTATCATTTATATAGCTCTCCTACATTTTCAATTTTAGATATGAGACAAATCAGACCTGTCCCTCTTGTCTCATTTATACATTTACTTCTATTTGTGTGTCTTTGATTATATTTCTGTATTTTTCTAAAACTGGGTTTACTCTTTCTTCTACAAAATCTTCTACTTGTTTTGGAGCTCTTCCACATAAGTGGTCTGGATTTAATGCTTGCATTATTTCTTCTTTTGTTAGACCAAATGTTTTGTCTTGTGCAATTCTATCTACTAAGTCATTTGGCTTTCCTAATTCTTTTACTTGCTTTCCTGCTTCCATAGAATATATTCTTATTTTTTCGTGTAATTCTTGTCTGTCTCCACCTTTTAATACTGCATTCATTAATATTTCTTCTGTTGCCATAAATGGAAGTTCTTGCATCATGTTTGTTTTTATTACATTTTCATATACTACAATATTCTTAGAAATATTTGCATATAAAATTAATATTGCATCTACTGCTAAAAAGCTTTCTGGTACACAAATTCTTTTGTTTGCTGAGTCATCTAGGGTTCTTTCTAACCATTGTGTTGATGCTGTTATAATAGGGTCCATTGTTAATGTCATAACATGTCTTGAAAGTGAATTTATTCTTTCACTTCTCATTGGATTTCTTTTATATGCCATTGCTGATGAACCTATTTGCCCTTTTTCAAATGGTTCTTCTAATTCTTTTTCATGTTGTAATAGTCTCATGTCATTTGCAAATTTTGAACAACTCCCAGCAATTTGAGATAATACACTTAAAACTCTACTATCTAATTTTCTAGTATATGTTTGTCCGAGATACTGCATATACTTTGTCAAATCCCATTTTTTCTGCTATTTTTCCATCAATTTGTTTTACTTTTTCTTCGTCTTTAAATAGTTTCATAAAGCTTTCTTGTGTTCCTGTTGTTCCTTTACAACCTAGTAATTTCATGTGACTTTGTACAAATTCTAGTTCTTCTAAGTCTTCAATTAAATCTTGTAGCCATAAAGTTGCTCTTTTTCCAACTGTTGTTAATTGTGCTGGTTGGAAATGTGTATATCCTAAGCAAGTAACGTTTTTATTTTTTATGGCAAAATCTTTTAAATTGCTTATAACTATAAGTAATTTTTGCTTAACTAATTCTAATGCTTGTGACATTAAAATAACGTCTGTGTTATCTGTAACATAACATGAAGTTGCTCCTAAATGGATAATTGGCTTTGCTTTAGGGCATCTTAACCCAAATTCATACACATGTGCCATTACATCATGTCTACATTCTTTTTCTCTTTTACTTACAATATCATAGTCAATATTGTTTATGTTTTGTTTCATTTCTTCTATTTGGTCTTGGGTAATGTCAATTCCTAATTCTTTTTCTGTTTCTGCTAATGCTACCCATAATTTTCTCCAAGTAGAATATTTGCTGTCACTTGACCATAAACTATTCATTTCTTGACTAGCATATCTACCTGATAGTGGTGTTATGTATTTGTTATTTTCCATTTTTTTCTCTCCTTTTATAATGCTCATTTAGTTTCGAGAAGAATTGGTATTTGGCTGATTTGATTTCAAAAGAAGTCTAACAACACCAAATGCCAATTATTTCTAAATCCTATAATAATCTACTCCAGCTTCAAACAACTTTTGGTCTTTTCTACCTGGCATATTTTTCATAATATCACGATAACATCTTTCAGAATGTCCCATTTTTCCAAGTATTCTACCATCTGGGCTAGTAATACCCTCTATTGCATCTATTGAACCATTTGGGTTATATTCTATGTCATATGTTCCATTTCCTTGGAAATCTACATATTGTGTAGCTATTTGTCCATTTTCTATTAATTGTTTTTCTAGTTCTTCTGATACAATAAATCTTCCCTCTCCATGAGAAATTGGAATAGTAAATTGTTCTCCTAATTCTACTTTGCTAAACCATGGAGACATTTTAGATACTACTTTTGTTTGTACCATTCTTGACATATGTCTTGAAATCGTGTTAAATGTTAATGTTGGTGCATTTGCATCCATTTGTCTAATTTCTCCATATGGTAATAGTCCGAAGTTTTACTAATGCTTGGAAACCATTACAAATTCCTAACATTAATCCGTCTTGCTCATATAAATGTTTATGTATTAAGTCTTTTAGTTTTGGATTTCTAAATACTGCTCCTATGAATTTTCCTGAACCATCTGGCTCGTCTCCACTACTAAATCCACCTGGTATCATAATAATTTGTGCTTTTTCAATTTCTTTTGCAAATATATCTATTGACTCTGCTATGTTTTCAGGTTTTAAGTTTTTAAATACTACTGTACTTGTAATTCCACCTGCATCTTCAAATGCTCTTTCCACATCATATTCACAGTTTGTTCCTGGAAATACTGGTATAAAAATACGTGGTTTTGCAATTGGCATTTTTCTTGTAAGTGTACAAGTTTTGTTACTCATAATATTTTTTGCTGTTTTATTTTCCTCTACTTTTGTTGGGAATACTTTTTCTAATGGTTTTTGCCATATTTTTATTAATTCTTCTAAGTCCATAGTTTCTTCATTTACAACTATTTTTTCTTCTTTAATTGTGTTTCCTATTAATAATAGTTTTTCTATATTTGCATCTTCTTTTAGTTCAATTATAAATGAACCATAATATGGATAGAAATAGTCTATTTCACTTGAAACTGCTTGGAAACCTATTTTATTTCCAATACAACTTTTTGTTATACTATCAGCTATTCCACCATTTGTAATTGTGCTAACAGACAATACTTTTCCATCATTTATTAATTTATGAATTATTTCATAATTTTCTTTTAAATCCTCAAAATCTAATATGTCATCTTGTCCCATTTTTGTTTCCAAAAGCATAACTTTTGAACCACTTTGCTTAAATTCATTTGATACAACTTTTGTTGTGTCTGCTTCTCCAATGCAGAAAGATACTAATGTTGGTGGCACATCTAATTCATTATAAGAACCTGACATACTGTCTTTTCCACCAATTGCAGCTATTTTTAATTGTTTTTGTGCATAATATGCTCCGAAGTAGTGCTACAAATGGTTTACCCCAACGTGTTGGCTCATTTCTTAATTTTTCAAAATATTCTTGTAATGTTAAATAAGCTTTTTTGTAATCTCCACCTAAAGCAACATATTTTGAAACAGATTCTACAATTGCATAAATTGCTCCATGAAATGGACTCCAACTTGCTAAATATGGATTATAACCATATGTCATAATAGTTCCACTATTTGTGTATCCTTTCAATGTTGGTATTGTTGCAACCATTCCTTGGCTTGGTGTTAATTGATATTTTCCACCAAATGGCATTATTACTGTATTTGACCCGATTGTGCTGTCAAAACGTTCTACCAATCCTTTTTGTGAACAACAATTTAGGTTACTAATAGTTTGTTCCCACTTAGATTTTATATTTTCTACTTTTTCTCTTTTAAAATATGATTTTCCTTCTTCTGGTTTTGTTACTTGTACTGTTGCATTTTTTACATCTCCATTTGTGTCTAAGAATTCTCTTGTGATATTTACAATTAGATTTCCTCTCCAATAGATTTTTACTCTTGGTTCTTCTACTACTTTGGCAACTATTGTTGCTTCTAAGTTTTCTGTTTGTGCAAATTGAATTAATTTATCAGCATCTTCTTTGCTTACTACTACTGCCATTCTTTCTTGTGATTCTGATATTGCAAGTTCTGTTCCATCTAATCCTTCATATTTTTTAGGTACTTTATCTAAATTGATTTCTAATCCATCTGCTAATTCTCCAATGGCAACAGAAACTCCACCTGCTCCAAAGTCATTACATCTTTTTATTATTTTTGTAACTTCAGGATTTCTAAATAATCTTTGT
>JAAWEC010000084.1 GCA_022794095.1 Clostridia bacterium | reverse complement strand
CGGTTAAGTTGGTCACACAGCTTGTCGAAGCCCACGATAGAACGATTGAACCACGAAAGCCAGTAATTCGCCGCTGCCTGAATAAAATGGGTCTGGAGCATGTCTATTGTGAAGTTTTTGATAAATTTAAAAAGGAACACCTTGATTTATCTTACAACTACTTAAAGGAAAATGGCTTGACACTGGACTTTTAAATATATGTTTGTACAGCCACGAGTACAGCCACGCGAATTATTTTTAAAATATTTTACATTTATTTGAAAATATATTGAAAACTAAAAACATAGATATAACAATGGTTTGAACCACTTTGAAATAAAATCAAAATATGTTCAAACCATTTATTTTAGGTTGTTTTTGCCAACCGATTAAATTCCTTTCCATCATATTCAATGGTTAGTTTGATGTTTCTCATATTTTATCAATATCCTCCTAAAAAATCTAAACAGAATGGTTGATATAACAAAGTCGCCATTCAGCGACTTCATTAATTGTTATTATTTTCTTTTATTTTGTTTTTTCTTTGTTTTCTTTCTTCTGTAAATCTTTTAGTTACAACATTACTAATTAGAATTTTCTTTAAAACATCTTCTCTTACGTCTGCAATCAATGTACCATCTTTTGCTACTGACATTTTTCCTGTTTCTTCTGATACTATTACAACAATGCTATCTGATTCTTTTGATATACCAATTGCTGCTCTATGCCTTGTTCCTAATTCTTTTGCAATATCTTTGTCATCTGCTAATGGCAATACACATGCTGCTGCTGAAATTTTATTCCCTGATATAACAACTGCTCCATCATGTAATGGCGTTTTTGGTTCAAAAATGTTTACTAATAATTGTGGCGAAACCTCTGCATTCATTGGAATTCCTGTTGATATAATGTCTTGTATTTTAATGTCTCTTTCTATTACAATTAAAGCTCCTGTTTTGGCTTTTGAAAGTTCTGTTGCTGCAATTACTATTTTGTAAATATCTTCTTTTGTTTTTGTTGATACATCTTTATCTATTCCAAAAAATTTGGTTAATTTGTTAGTTCCTAATTGTTCTAGCCCTCTTCTTAACTCTGGTTGGAAAATTACAATAATTGCTATAACTCCTAAATTCATAATACCTGTTAAAATCCAGTTTAGAATTTTAAGGTTACAAAGACCACTTATCCATGTTGCTATAATTAAAAGAACAATCCCTTTAATTAATTGCCATGCCCTAGAGCCTTTTACTACTTTGAAGAAACAATATAACAAAAATATTACTATTGCTAAATCTACTATTAAGGTAATTAGTTCAAATGGATTTTCTTGTAATGATTTAATATATGTTATTATATTGTCTTTGTAGAAATTTTCCCAGTTCATTCCTAAATTTATTACCAATTTTTTTCTCCTTTATATTTCTTTTGTTTTATTAAAAGTTATAAAATGTTACTTATCTTAGTATTTTTTCTATTATGCCATTAATGCAAATACAAGTGTAGCTCCTGTTCCTGCTACCATTAGTAATGCTAAAATACCTGCCATGATTTTAACAAATACTTGACCTTTGTCATATTTTACTGTTTTAACTTTATTTTCTTTATTTTTCATTTTATTCACCCTTTCTTGTCTTAGGTTAAACCCTACTTATTATTATAACATATTTTATCAAATTTTCAACTATTTTTGACAAGGATTTTAGAATGTGTTGATGTTATAGGAAAATTATTTTATAATTTCTAAAATTGTTTGCTCTTTTGTAACTGCTTGTTCTGATATTTTTATTATTTCTTGCAATTTTATTTTTGCTTCTTTTAGTTTTATTTCATTATTTGCATGAATATATGCTAATATGTCACCTTTTATTACTTTATCTGCAACTTTTTTAGCTAAAATTATTCCAACAGAATGGTCAATGTTATCTTCTTTTTTCTCCCTACCTGCTCCTAAAACTCCTGCTAATTTACCAACCTCTTTGCTATTTATCTCTTGGATATTTCCTGTATTTTTGCTATAAATTGGCTCTATATATTTTGCTTTTGGTAATTTTTCAAAATTTTCTATAAAACTACTATCTCCACCTTGGTTTTCTATTAACTCAATAAATTTCTCATAAGCCTTGTTGTTTTCTATGTTTTCTAATAATCGTTTTTTATTGTTTTCTAAATTCTCTCCTTTGTCTGCTAATTTTAACATATAAGCTCCTAACTCTAACACTACTTCTTTTAAATCATCTGGCATGTCTCCCTTTAGAAAGTTTACTGCTTCTATTACTTCTAGTGAATTTCCTATTGAATATCCTAATGGTTCATTCATATTTGTTAATATACAAACTGTTTCTCTTTTAGCTAATTTTCCTATTTCTATCATTGTTTTTGATAATTTTCTTGCTTGGTCAATATCTTTCATAAATGCACCTTTTCCAACTGTTACATCTAATACTATTTTTTGCGCTCCACTTGCTATCTTTTTGCTCATAATACTAGAAGCAATAAGTGGAATGCTTTCTACACAAGATATGCTATCTCTTAAAGCATATAATTTTTTATCTGCTGGTGCTAAGTTTAGTGTTTGTGAAATCATGCTTATTCCAATTTGTTTTACATTTTGAATGAACTGTTCCATTTCAATTCCTGTTTTATAACCCGGTATTGCCTCTAATTTGTCTACTGTTCCACCTGTAAAACCTAATCCTCTTCCTGACATCTTAGCAACTGGAACTCCCATGGAACTTACTAATGGTAAAAGGATAAGTGAAACCTTGTCACCTACCCCACCTGTTGAATGTTTATCCACAATTGTTTCATTTAATGTTGATAAATCTAGTGTTTCTCCAGAATGTGCCATTGCTATTGTCAAATTTGTTGTTTCTTGGTCTGTCATTCCGTTTAAAAATATAGCCATAACTAAAGCTGATGCTTGGTAATCTTTCACATTTCCTTTTGTGTATTCTGTTACAAAATATTCAATTTCTTGTTTTGTTAATTCTTGCTTGTCTCTTTTTTTCTCAATAATATCTATTATTCGCATTTTTTTCACTTCCAATTCCTTTTTATGTTATACAAAATTCTTTGTAAAACTTCTTCTATGTATTGGACATAATCCATATTCTTTAATTACTGCAATATGTTTTGCTGTTCCATAACCTTTATGTGAAATAAATCCATATTGTGGGTAAATCTCGTCCCATTCTCTCATAATTCTATCCCTTGTAACCTTAGCTAAAATTGAAGCTGCTGCAATATTATAACATTTAGCATCACCTTTTATTATAGATTCATAAGGAATTCCTTTTGTGTCAATGTGGTTTAGTGCATCTACTACAATTAAATCTGGTTTTATATCTAACTCCTCTACTACCTTTGTAACTCCTTGTTTAGTAGCATTTAATATGTTTATTTCATCAATAACATCTTGTCCAATAATTGCAACTGAGTAACTTATAGCTTCTTCTATAATAATGTCATATAATTTTTCTCTCTTTTTCTCAGAAACCTTTTTAGAGTCATTTACCCCTTCTATCATTGAATTTTGTGGCATAATAACTCCTGCTATAACAACTGGACCTGCTAATGGTCCTCTTCCTGCTTCATCAATTCCACATATTTTTTCAAATCCTTTTTGGTATAAATCTTTTTCTATTTCTTTTAATTTAATTAATCGTTCTTGTTCTTTTTCTTTCATTTTTGTTATTCTAAACCTTTCTATTATTACCACTTATATTAATTTAAAATAATTATAAATTTTTTATTGAAAACTTAAACATTATTTTCAATTGCTGTTAATGAATAATTTCCCTCATATCCTTGAGTGTTGTATATCTCTACTGTTACATTATTTTCATCAAATTGAATTAAATACTTTTCATTTTCCACTAATTTTATTTTGTCTAATCCCCAACTTGATTGTGCTTCTGGCGTTAGCCAATAACAAGTTGTTATATCTGTAATTCCAAAATCAGATGGCACTTCGCCTTCTTCTACTTTTTTCAATTTAGCATTTGTTATATATACTTCATTTCTTACATTAGCTTTTTTTTCTTCATCTGGATTAATTCCCATTTTAAAATTAGCATCTTCTACATACTCTCTAGCTTTTGCTTGAATTAATAACATATTTGTTTTTAATTCTTCTATTTGAGCCATTTTTATTGTATCTTTGCCATAATAAAGCACAATTCCTGCCAATATTAATAAAATAACAATTGTAATTGTTAAAACAATTAGTGTTACTCCATTTGTTCTATTTTTTATTTCCATTTTACTATTTCCTCTCTTTTATTAATATCATTATTTAAAATTAATCTGAACTTTTTTACATTATATATTTTTCTTATAATATTTTCAATACAAAGACAATTTTTTTTCACATAAATTTCACAAATCTCTTGTATTATATTATCATAATAGGTTATTATATAAATATAATTTTATTTTTTAATTGGTTTTTTAAACTACATAGAATAATATTCTAAATTAAATTTCCAAGGAAAGGGTTGAAATAAAATGGAAGAAAATGAAAAAAAAGAAGTAAAAGCACAAAATTTTAAAACTGTTCAAAATCCAAATACATACAAAACAGTTTTTAAAAATGAAACAGCACCAAAAGCAAAAATTGGTTTTACAAGAGGTGTTTTATTACCATTCTTTTGTGGTGTAGTAGGTTCTACAGTAGTATTAGGAACATGTTTTGGCATTCCATCTATTCGTTCTAAGTTATTTAATAAAAGTTCAACTATTATAAATAACACTAGTAATTCAGAAAATTCAGGATATGTTAGTCAAACATCTCTTTCTAACTACTCTGACACTTCTGTTTATGCTGCTAATAAGGTTTTACCGTCAATTGTAGGAATTGAAGTTGAATACAATGTTAACAATTCATTTATGTCTATGTTTGGTAAACAATCCACTCCAAGTACTGCAAAAGCAAGTGGTTCTGGTATTATTATTAGTGAAGATGGCTATATTTTAACTAATAATCATATAGTTGCTACATCTTCTTCTGAATCTTATTATGAAGTTTCATCAGCTACTAAAGTCACTGTTACCTTATTTAATGATGAAGAAAAATATGAAGCAAAAATTATAGGAAAAGATGAGCAAACTGATTTAGCTGTTATTAAAATTGAAAAATCTGGGCTTTCAAAAGCAGAATTTGCAGATTCCGACAACATAAAAGTAGGTGAATTTGCTATGGCTGTTGGAAATCCATTGGGTATGCAAAGTAGTATTACTTGTGGTGTTATTAGTGCTGTAAATAGAGAAGTTACCGATTCTGATGGTAAAAAATTCACTTTAATACAAACTGATGCTGCTATCAATTCAGGTAACAGTGGTGGTGCTTTAGTAAATAGCCAAGGAAAAGTAATTGGTATTAATACATTAAAACTTTCTGGAACAGGAATTGAAGGTATGGGATTTGCTATTCCTATTAATTCTACAACAGATATTACTTCTCAATTAATTCAATATAGCAAAGTTAAAAGACCTTATATTGGAATTTCTGGAATGGATTTAACTGAAAATACTGCAAAAGCTAATAACTTAGTTGTTGGTATATATGTAAAATCTATTGATGACTTCTCTGCTGGAGAAAAAGCAGGTATTAAAATTGGTGATGTAATTATTGAAGCAGACGGTCAAAAAATCACAAAAATGGACGAATTAAATGCTATTAAAAATTCACATCAAATTGGTGATGAAATGAAAATCAAAGTAAACCGTAATGGACAAGAAAAAGAATTAACAATTACATTAGGAGAACAACCATAAATTTTTAAAAATCATAACCACTCGTAAAACGGGTGGTTTGCTTTTGTTCTTGTATAGGTAAAATCTTCGATTTTTTCCTATACAATAAAAAAGCGGAATAAATTCCGCCCTTAAAGAGTCTGATTAAGTTTAGGCTCTTTAGTTTTGCTTTTTCACTAATTTATG
>JAAWEC010000083.1 GCA_022794095.1 Clostridia bacterium | reverse complement strand
TGTTTTTAATAAAGCTCCAAACATTTGATGTGGTGATTTACAAGTTGATAGATGTGGCAATAGTTCTGGGTAATTCATTTCAATATATTTTACCCAACCTGGACTACAAGATGTAATCATAGGTAAATATTTGTTTTCTTTAAATCTTTCTATAAATTCATTTGCTTCTTCCATAATTGTAAAATCAGCACCTGTATTTGTATCAAATACTTTGTCAAATCCTAATCTTTTTAAAGCTGTTACCATTTTTGAAGTTACATTTGTTCCAATTGGCATTCCAAATTCTTCTCCAAGTGCTACACGAACTGCTGGAGCTGTTTGCACAATAACATAACTTTCAGGGTCTTTTAGTTTAATCCAAACATCATCAATTGTTTCTTTTTCATGTAATGCTCCTGTTGGACAAGCTTGTATACATTGCCCACAATTTGTACAATTTACATCATTTAAGCTGTGGTCATATGCTGTTGAAATACAAGATTCAAATCCTCTATTTATACAATCAATTGCTCCTATTTTCTGCACTTTTTTGCAGGCTGCAACACATCTTCTACATAAAATACATTTATTAAAATCTCTTACAATAGATGGAGATAAGTCATCTATTTTGTGTTTTGTTCTTTCTCCTTCAAATTCTATATTTAATACATTAAATTTTGTTGCTAAAGCTTGTAGCTCACAATTTCCTGAACGTGTACAAGTTAAGCAGTCTTTAGCATGGTTTGATATTATTAAGTCTAATATTACATGCCTTGCTTCTAATACATTTGGATTATGTGTATGTACAACCATTCCTTCTTCTATTGTTTGTATACAAGAAGTTGCAAATCCTCTTCTTCCCTCTACTTCTACAATACACATTCTACAGTCTCCAACTTCGTTGATGTCTTTTAGAAAACACAGTGTTGGAATGTCAATTCCTGCTTGTTTTGCAGCTTGCAGAATAGTTGTGCCTTTTTTTGCTTTAACTTCTTGACCATCTATGGTTAAAGTAATTAATTCTTCTTTCATTGTTTTTCCTCCTTTTTTAGTTTCCAATTGCCTTAAACGGACAATTCGTCAAACAAGTACCACATTTAATGCATTTATCTTGATTAATAATTCTTTTTTCTCTTCCAGTTCCTTCAATTGCATCTACAGGACAAGATTTTTGGCACAAACCACAACCTTTACATTTATCTTCTTGAATTGTAATTTTTGACATTGCTTTACATTCCAATGCTCTACACTGTTTTTGAACACAATGTTCTCTAAATTCTTCTCTAAAATATTTCAATGTACTAATTACAGGGTTTGGTGCACTTTGTCCAAGACCACATATACTTGCTTTTTGGATATTTACTGCTAGTTTTTCTAATTTATAAATATCTAATTCTGAGCCTTGACCATTACATAGCTTTTCTAATATTTCCAACATTCTTTTTGTTCCTATTCTACATGGTGTACATTTCCCACAACTTTCACTTACTGTAAATTCCAAGTAGAATTTTGCTAAACTTACCATACACTTTGTATCATCCATAACAATTAAACCACCAGACCCCATCATTGAGCCAATTTGCTTTAAAGACTCATAATCAATAGGTGTATCTAAATGTTCTTTTGGAATACACCCACCAGATGGTCCTCCTGTTTGAGCAGCTTTGAAATCTCTACCATTTGGAATTCCTCCACCAATTTCATAAACAATTTCTCTTAATGTTGTTCCCATAGGCACTTCTACTAAACCAATGTTGTTTACATTGCCACCTAATGCAAATACTTTTGTTCCTTTTGAATTTTCTGTACCAATAGAAGAATACCATTTGCTTCCATTTAAGATAATTTGAGCAATATTACTGTATGTTTCTACATTATTAATTAAAGTTGGTTTTCCCCATAAACCAGCAGATGCCGGATATGGTGGTTTTACTCTTGGTTGACCACGTTTTCCCTCTATTGATTCTAATAATGCTGTTTCTTCTCCACATACAAAAGCTCCTGCACCTAATCTAATTTCAATATCAAAATTGAAATCTGTTTCAAATATTTTTGTTCCAAGTAGTCCATATTCTCTTGCTTGATTTATTGCAATTTGTAGACGTTTAACAGCTATTGGATATTCTGCCCTTACATAGATAAACCCTTTATCTGCACCAATGCAATAAGCAGCAATTGCCATAGCTTCTAAAACAGAGTGTGGGTCACCCTCTAATATACTTCTGTCCATAAAAGCTCCGAGGATCTCCCTCATCTGCATTACAAACTACATATTTTTGTTCTCCCTCTGAAGCTTTTGTTAGTTCCCATTTCTTGCCTGTTGGGAATCCTGCACCACCTCTACCACGGATTCCAGAATTTTTAATTACTTCTATTACTTCTTCTGGTGACATTTTTGTAAGTACTTTTTCTAAAGCTTTATATCCATCAAATGCTATATATTCATCAATCTCTTCTGGGTTAATAACACCACAATTTTTTAGAGCAATTCTTTTTTGCTTCTTATAGAAATTCAAGTCATCAAGACTATTTACCTTAGTTCCATCAATATCTTTAGCAAGTAATCTTTCAACTCTATTTCCCTCAATAATATGTGTTTGGATAATTTCTTCACAGTCCTCAGGTTTTACCATAGCATAAAAAGTATCCTCTGGTCTTATAATAACAATTGGACCTTTTGCACATAATCCAAAACAACCTGTTTTAATTACTCTAACATTCTCTATATTTTTTTCTTTAATAATCTTTTTAAAACTTTCTAAAATCTTTGGAGACTTTGACGAAGTACAACCAGTACCTTGACAAACTAAAATGTGCTTTTCTCTTGTATCTGCTTTTGTATTTATTCTTAAGTCCAACTCTTTCCTTTTTTCTTCTCTTATTTTATGAAGTTCATTTATTGTTTTCATTTTCCATTCCTCCTTTTGACACAGTAGGGACAGGTCTGATTTGTCTCATATTTATTGTCTTTTTTTGTCTTTTTATAAATTCTGTAAAATGATTATATTATTTAGACATTTTTCGACTAAATTAATGAGACATTTAAGTACTGTCCCTACTGTCTCATTAATTCGTCTAAAACTTGGTCTAGTTTTTGTACTGTTGCTTTTCCATATACTTCTCCATTTACTGTAAATACTGGGGCTAATCCACAAGCTCCAACACATCTTGTTTCTTCTATGGAAAATAGTCCATCTTCTGTAGTTTCTCCTGGTTGTATTTTTAGTCTTTCTAATAGTCTATCCATTATTTTTTGTGAACCTTTAACAAAGCATGCTGTCCCTAAGCATACTGAAATGTTATATTTTCCTTTTGGTTTTAATGAAAATCTCGAATAAAAAGTTACAACACCATAAATTTCAGCCATTGGTATAGATAAAAATTCTGATAATTCTTCTTGTACCCACATTGGTACATATCCATAATGTTCTTGTACTTCGTTTAACATTTGAATTAAATTGTCTTTGATTGGTTGGTACTCTGCAAAAAGTTTTTCTACAAATGCGTCTTTTTTATTGTTTTCTCCACAACAGCATTTTTTATTTTCATTTTCATGCATAATTTTTCCTCCTCTTAATAATATATTATTAAATCATTGCTTCAATTATATCAAACAAAAAATTTTTATACAATCTTTTTTAGAAATTTTGTATTTTTTGTCGATATTATATTAGATATATTCCTTTTGAAGCATTTGAAATATTTTTATTTTAGTTATATTTTTTGTAGTATAGCATCTTTTATATAAATCTCTATAGAACTTTTCCATAATATAAAATAAAAAAATACTCACAATAAGACAAAAATTGTCATTTTATATTGACTTTTTTGAAAAAAATGCTATACTTAAGTTGACTATAAAAATAAAAGGAGGATTGTTTATGTACAACACAAGTTATTATTCTACATACAGTTACCCAAGTGGCTATTCTAATGCTGATGCTGTTGTAGCTTCTTCTGCTATTCTTGGTGCATTAATGGTTTATTCAGTTATTATATTAGCTATTTATATTGTGCAAATTATTGCTATGTGGAAAATATTTACTAAAGCAGGAGAAAAAGGTTGGAAGTCAATTATTCCTATTTACAATGTTGTAATTTTATTTAAAATTTCTGGTCTTTCTCCATGGTTAGTTTTGGCTTTCTTAGCAGTAATTATTCCATTTATAGGTTGGCTTGTACCAGTTGCATTAAATGCTATTCTATCTTATAAAT
Organism: Clostridia bacterium; assembly: GCA_022794095.1. Classification (GTDB taxonomy): domain Bacteria; phylum Bacillota; class Clostridia; order TANB77; family CAG-508; genus CAG-269. The sequence goes on along the minus strand of JAAWEC010000083.1, from coordinate 11,610 downwards.
TAGCAAAAGCATTTAATAAAGATGGTGGTTGGGCTGTTGGACTATATTTCTTAGCACCTGTTTTCTATATGATTCTAGCTTTCGGTAGCTCAGAATATGTTGGTTCATCAAATGGAACAACATCAACAGGAAATTCAACACCAGTAACACCTGTAAATGAAAATACAGATGATTCTAACAACTAAGATTATATAGGAAAATCGGAGATTTTCCTATAACATAAAAAATTAGGATTTGGGAACTTCCCATAATCCTAATTTTTTTGTTGTTCCTTTTGTTCTATTACTAAAATCATAATCTCTTTTTTTAATTCTTCTATCATATTTTCTTGTTTTATTTTTCTGATAATTTTACCTTTTTTAAATAAAATCCCTTCTCCTACTCCTCCTGCTATACCAATATCTGCTTCTTTTGCTTCTCCGTGGTCCATTTACTGCACATCCCATAACTGCAACTGTTATATTTGCTTCTATTGTTTGCAAAAAGCTTTCTATTTCTTTTGCAATTGGAATTAAGTCAATTTGTGTTCTTCCACAAGTAGGACAAGATATTAGAGTAGGTAATTTGTTGTATAAATTGCAGTCTTTTAATATTTCTTTTACTACTTTGATTTCTTTGATTGGGTCATCTGAAAGAGATATACGAATTGTATTACCTATTCCTTGTCTTAATAAAATACCTAATCCAATGCTTGATTTTATTGTTCCACTAAATTCTGTACCTGCTTCTGTAATTCCTAAATGAAGTGGACAATCAAATTGCTTAGATGCTTCTTCATATGCTTCAATACATAAATCTATAGTAGAAGCTTTTAATGAAATTACATAGTCATAAAAGTCTAACTCTTCCAATATTTTTATATGTCTTTTTGCACTTTCTATCATGGCTTTTGCTGTTGGCTTACCATATTTTTCTAATAAGTCTTTTTCTAAAGAGCCACTATTTACCCCTATTCTAATTGGAATTTTTTTTATTTTACAAGCCTTAACTACTGCTTCAACTTTTTCCCTTGAGCCTATATTTCCTGGATTAATACGTATTTTGTTTACACCTGCTTCAATTGCCTCTAACGCAATTTGATAATCAAAATGAATATCTGCAACTATTGGAATATTAATTTTTTTCTTAATCTCCTTAATTGCCTTTGCATCTTCTTTGTCTAAACATGCAACACGAACAATTTCACAACCTGCTTTTTCTAAGTCTAAAATTTGATTAATAGTAGATGTAATGTCTTTTGTTTTAGTATTACACATAGATTGTATAACAACTTTATTTTGTCCTCCAATGGCAGTATCTCCTACCATTATTTTTCTGGTTTCCTCTCTTTTCATAAAAGGCTTCCTTTCTGACTTCTCCTTAAAATTACCTTTATTTAGTTCATTTGAACTGTTCCTACAATGTCATTAATATTTTCAATATTATGTCTTTTCATGTAATCTTCGATTCCTTTAATTGTATTTATACTAACATATGGATCCATAAAATTTCCTGCTCCAATAGATATTGCAGTTGCTCCTGCTAGCATAAATTCAATAGCATCTTCTCCATTTACAATTCCACCTAAACCAAGTATTGGAATATTAACTGCTTGTGCTACTTGATAAACCATACGTACTGCTACTGGCTTAATGGCTGGTCCTGATAATCCCCCTGTATTGTTAGCAAGAACTGGTCTTCTTTTTTCAATATCTATTTTCATTGCTAGTAATGTATTAATTAAAGATACACCATCTGCTCCACCATCTTCTACTGCTTTAGCAATAGAAGCAATATCTGTAACATTTGGAGTTAGTTTTACAATTAAAGGTTTGTCTAAAACTTTTCTTACTTCTTTTGTTACTTGTTTTACACCATCATATGTATTTCCAAATGCCATACAACCTGCCTTTACATTTGGACAAGATAAGTTAAGTTCTACTCCGTCAATATCTAATGTGTTTAAAATCTTACAAAGGTCTACATATTCATCAATACTGCTTCCACAAGCATTAACAATAATGGCAGTATCAAACTTTCTAAGATATGGTAAATCATTTTGTGCAAAATATTCTACTCCTGGATTTTGCAAACCAATGCTATTTAACATTCCACTTGCTGTTTCACAGACTCTTGATGGTTTGTTTCCAGCTCTAGCTTTTAATGATGTTCCTTTTGTGATGATTCCACCTAATTTACTTAAATCAAAAAAATTACTGAATTCTCTTCCATATCCAAATGTTCCTGATGCAACTGTTACTGGATTTTTCATTTCAATTCCTGCTAAATTAACTTTTGTATTCATTTTACTATCTTTCCTTTCTAATGTATTTTTGTTGTAATAGTAAAATCTTTGATTTTTTCTATACAACCAAAATAGCCACTTATTTATATTAAAATTTTAATTAGAAAAATGTAACTAAATTTCTACATCTTTACTATTGAATACTGGTCCTGCCTTGCAAACATGCAAATATTCTGGTGCTTCTTTTGAACTCTTTGTTGTTTTTACTGCACACCCCAAACAAACACCTAGACCACAAGCCATTTTTTCTTCTAATGATATTTGACAAGGAATACTTTTTTCGTTTGCTAATTTTTGCACTGCTTTTAACATAGGTAATGGACCACAAGCAAATATTGCATCTACTTTTCCTTCATCTATATCTTTTTCTAAAAATTGAATAGCATATCCTTTTTGACTATAACTACCGTCATCTGTTGTTAAAATAAAGTTATCTGAAACTTGTTTGAATTCTTCCTCTAATACAACAAAATCTTTGCTTCTATATCCTAAATATATATTTACTTTTTTCTCATCTTTTTTAGCACATTTTGCTAATTCATATAAAGGAAAAACTCCTATACCTCCACCAATAATAGCAAGATTTTTATATTGTTCATATTTAAAAGTTCCATACCCTAGAGGACCTATAATATCAATATTGTCTCCTACTTCTCTTTGTGCTAAAATTTTAGTTCCTTTTCCTTTCACTTGAAAAATAAATTCTAAAATGCCATTTTCTCTATCCATATTATAAATACTAATAGGTCTTCTTAAAAATGGCTCAACTTGGTCTGAAACTCTTATTTCAATGAAGTTTCCTGGTTTTGATGTTTTAACAATACTTGGTGCTTCTACACTAAATTTAAAAATATCTGAATTTAATTTTTCTTTTTTTACTAATTTTGCTAATAACATTTCTGGCATAATAATTCCTCCTTATATACTAATACATTAAATCTGCTATTATCATTGCAATATCAAGAATAAATATTGAAAGCAATGGTCTTTTTATATCTTTATCTTTAATTATAATAAATACTGATAATAATAAAGTTAAAATCGGTAAAATTTTATGTATTATATTAACAATTATAAAATTTACATATGCACACAATATACTTCCTAAAATTAAAATCATCATATAAAAAAATATATTATATGCAATTTTTTGTGCTTTATCTTCTAATTTAAATATTTTATTTATATTTATATTTATAAATACAGATAATATTATAGAAGGAATTGATAAAACATTTGGTATTAAATCTCCCCTTATTGCATCTAAATAACATATAATAAAAATAAAAATACATATTCCATATAATACACCTAAAATAATATCTAACACATCTTTTGTTTTCTTATTCATTTTTATCCTTCCCCTTTTCATTTAATTATAGTTTATTTGAATGGTTGTTTTATTTTATTGCTTTGTTTAATTCGTCCCTCATTCTTATGGCTTCTTGCCTAGTTGCTTTTGCATAATCTTCTTCTTTGTATTCTTCTGAAGATTTATATGCACACATTAAGCTTCTTGAAGCATTTACTATTCCACCTAGTCCATTACTATCAAAACCAAGTGCAATATCATTTGCTTTTCCACCTTGTGCACCATATCCTGGTATTAAAAAATATGTATGTGGTGCAACTTTTCTTATTTGTTTTAGTTGTTCTGGATATGTTGCTCCAACTACTGCTGCAACACTACTATATTGGTATTTCCCTCTTAACTCTTCTCCCCATTTTTCGACTAATTCTGCTATTTGTATATATACTTCTTTTTGATTTTCTAATTTTAAGTCTTGTAATTCTCCTGATGATGGATTTGATGTTTTTGCTAATATAAATATTCCTTTATCATATTTTTTGCAGTCTTCTATAAATGGCTTTACGCAATCAGTTCCCATGTATGGGTTTACAGTTACAAAGTCAACATCATAAATTGATTGTTCTTCTTCTCCTATTTTTGTTTTTCCTAAAAAAGCGTTTGAATATCCTGTTGCTGTTGAACCAATATCTCCTCTTTTAATATCTGCAATTACAATCATTCCTTTTTCTTTGGCATATCTGCAAGTTTCTTTAAAACTTTCCATTCCTGGAATTCCATACATTTCATAAAATGCAATTTGAGGCTTAATTGCTGGTATGATGTCATATGTTGCGTCTATTAATGCTTTGTTAAATTCAATTATTGCTTTTGATACTCCCTCTAAATTTTGGGGATATTTATTTGTTACACATTTTGGTAACATTTCATATCTTGGATCTAAACCCATTACAGTTGGGTTATTGGTTTTCTTGATTTTTTCTATTAAATTATCTATTGCATTCATTGTTTTTTCCTTTCTTTTTTATTTACATTATTATTTTTTATAAACTATTCTTCCATCAACAATTGTATATTGAACTCTTCCTTTTAGTTCTTTTCCAATGAATGGACTATTTTTTGCTTTTGATACTATCATTTCTTTTGTATATGTATAAGTTTCATTTGGGTCAAATATAGTAATATCAGCTATTTTTCCTTCTTCAATTGTTCCCCTATCAATTCCTAGCAATTTAGCTGGATTATACGATGTTAGCCTAACTAGGTCTAAGTATGTTAAATCTCCTGTATCTATTAAGTTCATAATTTCTGCTGATAATGCTGTTTCAAATCCAATAATTCCATTTGGTGCTGTTTCTAAGCCTTTATTTTTTTCATCTTCTGCATGTGGTGCATGGTCTGTTATTATAGCATCTATTGTTCCTTCTTTTAGTCCTTCAATTATTGCTTGTCTATCTTTTTCTTCTCTTAAAGGTGGGTTCATTTTAGCATTTACACCTGATTTTAAAACTTCGTCTACTGTAAATGTGAAATAGTGTGGGCAAGTTTCACAAGTAATTTTTACTCCTCTTTTTTTAGCATCTCTTACCATATTTTTTGTAGTTTTAGTGCTTATATGGCATATATGAGCTCTTACATTGTTTGTTTCTGAAATTACTATTTCTCTTGCTGCCATGATTTCTTCTGCTTCTGGCAATACTCCATTTACTCCTAATTGTTCTGCTACTTTTCCAGCATTTATAGCTCCTGCTGCAACTGATTTTTCTTCACAATGTGATGCTACAAATGTTCCTAATTTGTCTGCTTCTATTATTGCTTCTCTCATCATTTTACTATTTACCACTGGCATTCCATCATCTGAAAATGCAATTGCTCCTGATTTTTTTAATTCTGCAAAATTAACTAGTTCTTCTCCTTTTTCTCCTTTTGACACAGATGCATATGGAAGAACATTACATAGATTGACTTTTTTAGCTGTTTCTATAATTTTTTGCAAAACAATAGCGCTATCTGGTGTTGGTTTTGTATTTGGCATTGGACAAATTGTAGTAAAACCACCACTAACGGCGCTTTTGCTACCTGTTTCGATTGTTTCTTTATGTTCAAATCCAGGTTCTCTTAAATGGCAGTGCATATCAATCATTCCAGGCATAATATAAAAATTAGTACAGTCAATTGTTTTATCTGTAGAAACAGAAATATCATTTCCGATTTTTACGATTTTGTTATCTTCAATTAAAATATCTTTTTTTTCAAATGTGTTTGTCTTATAGTCTATTAGTAGTCCATTTTTTAATAATGTTTTCATACTTTATCCCTCTTTCAAAATTTTTTTTATCATATCATTTTTCATCAAGTTTTGCAATGTTTTTTTGAAAAAAGCTCCATTCTTAAACTTGAATGGAACTTTTTGATTTTATAGGAAAGCTATATAAAACTTCCCTATATTAATTATATTTACATTTCATTTTTTAATTTTTTTATTTCTTCTTTTGTTAATTCTGTAATTTGTTCTATTTCTTCTATTTCCATATTTTTTTCTAACATTTTTTTAGCTGTTTTTTCTTTCTCCTTTTTTGTTCCAATTTTTTCTCCTTTTTCTGTGGCAATTGAAATTTTTGTGTTTTCATCATAAATAGCCATTTGTTCTAACCAATAGTAATCTTGCATTTCTTTATTACTGCTTAATTTTTTGTTTTCCTCATTTACTTTTGCTATTTTTTCATTTCTTTCACTTGCCATCTTAATTTCCCCCTCATTTCCTAAAATTAAGTTTAACCAGTCTGCTAATTCTCCTTTTGTTTTTTCCATTTTTCTGAATTTTGCTAAGTCTATAATATGTACTTCTAACTTGTCTGTTAACAATTCGCTCTCTTTTTCTTCTAAACATTTTACTACTATTTCTTCTTCGTTTTTACAATCTTCAAATTTTAATCGAGCTATGTAATGGTATTCTTTTCTATTGTAATAGCTAAAATCTGTTAATACTATTGCTATGGTTTTATGTGCTCTATTATAGTTTTCCCCTTTTTCAAGAGTGTTTATAAATAATTTGCAAATATAAAATGCTTCCCTTTCTCCTATATTGTTTTCATTTCTTACTTGCATTTCAACTGATGCAATAGTTCCATCTAGTAGCTTTGCTCTAATGTCTACTATTCCTAGTTTGTCGTCTTTGTGACTTCTTTGTAACTCTGAATTTTGAATTTCTAAGCTATCTATTTCTATTTTTAAAATAGCTTGTAATAACCATTTTAGGTTTTCTTCTCTTCCATTTACACCAAATAAGTTCTTGAACATAAAATCCTTGGTTGCTGGTATTCTTACAATTTCACCATTAAAAAGTGTTGCTCCTCCTTTGTCTTTTTCATAAGTATTTCGGGTTGTGTTTTTTTCCATATTACTTTCCTTTCTAATTTTACTACAAAATCTTTTTTTATTCAAGAGTAAATTTTGATTTTTAATAAAATTTTGCTTAATTTTTAATTAGTATTAGATTTTTCTATTAACAGTATTTGTTCGTTTTTATTTTAGGATTTTTTAAGATATAAATTTTAGATTTAAAAGTTTATGTTTTTTACTTAAAATATCTTGTTTAAAAGAAACTTTTAGATTTTAAATTAAAATGGTTTTCTTGTTTACGTGAGATTTAATAAGAAGTTTGCTTTTAATTTTTTGATTATTCTTAAAAAGCTGAAAAAATTTTTACGATACAATTTATGGATAGCTATTTCTAATAGCTAATTAGTGTTTATAGTTTACCATAATTTTCAACACCTTACAATAGTTTAGCTGTAATTTATTAACATTTTTTTGTAAGATGATTTTGATAATTATTGACAAATTATGTTTTTTGCTTTAGAATAACATCAATATAAATTTAAGGAGGAATAATTATGTCTGATATAATGTCATATTTATTTGAAACAAAAGCAGTTAAATTTTGTGAAGAGAACAAACCTTTTTTTCTTACTTCTGGTATGATTTCACCATATTTTGTTAATACACATTTCCTTTATGGAAACGAAAAAGAAGCTACCGATTTTTTAGCTTATATTGATACTTTATTAGAAGACCGTATTAACTTACCAAAAAAAGTTTTTGAAAAAGTTTTGTCACAATATGAAAATAACGATATTTTCAAATATACAGTTGATACTATGGTAAAAGCAATTACTGATAATGTAAATGTTAGTGAAATTGATTATATTTCAGGTGGTGAAAGAAGAGATTGGTATTTTTCTAACATGATAGCCTATTTATTAAAAAAGCCTCATCTTACTTTATTTAAAGATTTAGAAGCTTTTGAAAGCACTTACGACTTTTCTACTACTGAAAAAGTAACCAATATTCAAGGCAAAACAGTTTTAAATGCTTCAGATTTAGTAACTGTTGCATCTAACTATGTTCGTTCTTGGATTCCAGCTGTTAAGAACTTAAATGGTAAATTATTGTGGACTTGTTATGTTGTAGATAGAAAAGAAGGTGGAACAGAAATCCTTCAAAAAGAAAATATAAAAACTATTTCACTTGCCTGTGTTGATAACTCCCTATTTGAAAAAGCCTTTGAATTAGGTATAATCAACCAAGCTCAATTAGATATGCTTAAAGCGTTTTATAAAGACCATTTCACAACTATGAGAGATTTTCTAGTTAATCATCCTGAATTTATCGAAGAAGCTTTAAAATCAACAAATGAAAGGACTTTAAAAAGAGTAAAATTATTAACAGAAGGAAATTTATACAACTTATAGGATTTGGGGACGGCCCCATAATCCTATTTTTATGTTATAGGAAAAATAGGATTATGGGACCGTCCCTAAATCCTACTGAACATTATTGAATTTTACTACTGTTACATTGTTTGGTATGTCTTTTAATACCGTAGCATTTGCTCCTATTTTTACATTATTTCCAACTTTTATCGGTCCAAGAATTTTGCTTCCTGCTCCTACCATAACGTTATTTCCAATGTCTGGATGTCTTTTATATTTGTCTTTACCTGTTCCACCTAATGTAGAATTATGATAAATTGTGCAATCATTTCCAACAGTTGCTGTTTCTCCAATTACAATCCCCATTCCATGGTCAATAAACAGTCTTCTTCCAATTTTAGCTCCTGGATGTATTTCTATTCCCGTAAAAAATCTTCCTATCTGAGAAATTAGTCTTGCTAAAAATAAGAGTTTCTTTCTAAATAAGAAATGTGCTAATCTATGAAATACAAGAATGTGAAATCCTGGATATAATATAATTACTTCTAATATGTTTTTAGTAGCTGGATCTTTTTCTTTTATGTTCTTAGCATCTTCATACAATTCTTTGAAAAATAACATACATATCACCTTGATATATGATATGTATGCTATTTGTTTTTGTGCAATAAAGCAAACTATTAATATATATTAAAACTTTTTAACTGTCTTCTTGTAGGACTTCTTCTATATTTTGTATAGATGTGATTTTTCTTATTACTTCATTCTTTTTAAATCCTTTTTTGTTGTAATTTCCTATAATATGTATTGTTTCAATATCCTCTTTTTCTTCTTTTTTTAGTCTTTTCATTTGTTTTATTTCTACTTGATAAGCACTTAAAGTTTTTTCGATTTCAGCTAATGTTTCTTCTAGTTCTTTATTTATTTTAATATCAAGTTCTAATATGTCAAAATGGTCTAATTTGTCTGATATTTTATAAGAGTATGATAATATTATATATACTATTAGTGTTGTTACTATACCTCCTAAGTAGAAACCTGCTCCTATGCTAAGACCTATACAGGTAACTGCTAACAAACCGGCTGCTGTTGTTAGTCCTTTTACATTAAAGCCATCTCTTAAAATTGTTCCTGCACCAATAAATCCTATTCCAGATAGTAATTGTGCTGGTATTCTTGACGGATCCATATCATAAATTTTTGACATATATTCTCCACATAGCATAATTAAGACACTACTTATTCCAACTAATGCATGTGTTCTAAATCCTGCTGGTTTGCTCCAAGATGAACGCTCTAACCCAATTATTCCTGCTAGTACAAACCCTAAAATTAATTTTATAATTGCTTGAAACCAAAAAGAATCAAACACTTGATATACTATTTCCATTTTTATCATTCCTTTCATTTATCTATATACATAAGTTTTAAATTTTTTAACTTTTTATAATAACTTTTCCAACTCCCTAATTTTATCACGAAGTTCTGCTGCTTTCTCGAATTCCATTGCTGTTGCATATTGTAGCATTTCGTCAGTTAATTTATTTATAACTTCTTTTATATCTTCACTTTTTTCTAGTTTATATTCTACTCCAATGTCTTCTGCTGTTGTTATTGCAATATTTTCACGTACTGATTTTTGAATTGTTTTTGGAGTAATTCCATGTTCAGTATTATATTGCTCTTGAATTTTTCTTCTTCTATTTGTCTCTGTAATTGCTTTTTCCATACTTCTAGTTAGTTCATCTGCATACATAATAACTGTCCCATCTGTATTTCTAGCAGCACGTCCAATTGTTTGTATTAATGACCTTTCTGAACGTAAAAATCCCTCTTTGTCTGCATCTAATATTGCAACTAATGAAACTTCTGGAATATCTAGTCCCTCTCTTAAAAGGTTTATTCCTACTAATACATCAAATTCTCCGTAGTCTTAAGTTTCTAATAATTTCCATTCTTTCTAATGCTTTTGTGTCTGAATGCATATATGTTACTTTTATTTCCAAATTTTTAAGATATTCAGTTAGGTCTTCAGCCATCTTTTTAGTTAATGTTGTGACTAAAACTCTTTCTTTTTTTTCTACACGGATTCTAATTTGTTCTATTAAATCATCAATTTGATTTGTAACTGGTTTTACTTCTATTTTTGGGTCTAACAATCCAGTTGGTCTAATAATTTGTTCTACAATATTTTCTTTACTATGTTCTTCTTCATAATCTGCTGGAGTAGCACTAACAAAAATAACTTGATTTAATCTTTGTTCAAATTCATCAAATTTTAATGGTCTATTATCAAATGCAGATGGTAACCTAAATCCATAGTTTACAAGTGATTCTTTTCTTGCTCTATCCCCATTATGCATTGCTCTTACTTGTGGAATTGTTGCATGTGATTCATCTACTAGCAATAAAAAGTCATCTGGAAAATAGTCAAATAATGTATATGGTGGACTTCCCTCTTCTCTTCCACTAATGTGTCTTGAATAATTTTCAATTCCAGAACAAAATCCAGTTTCTTTCATCATTTCTATATCAAAATTTGTTCTTTCTTCTATTCTTTGTGCTTCTATTAATTTGTTTTGCTCTTTAAAGTATTTTACTCTTTGTTCCATTTCTGCTTCAATTGTTACAATTGCTTTATCCATTTTGTCTTTTGTTGTAACATAATGAGAAGCAGGTGAAATTAATATATGTTTCCTTGTACCAATTGGCTTTCCTGTTAATGGATTAATTTCAGTTATTTTTTCAATCTCATCTCCCCAAAATTCAACTCTAACTGCTGATTCTGATTGGTCAGATGGATATATTTCGACAATGTCTCCTTTTGCTCTGAAAGTTCCTCTTTTAAAATCTATTTCATTTCTTGTATATTGCATTGAAATTAGTTTTTTTAAAACTTGGTCTCTTGACTTATTTATACCTACTCTTAGTGATAGCATCATTTCTTGATAGTCAATTGGGTCTCCTAATCCATAAATACAAGAAACAGACGCTACAATAATGACATCTTTTGTTTCAAATAATGATAATGTTGCAGAATGACGTAATTTGTCTATTTCATCATTAACAGATGAGTCTTTTTCAATATATGTGTCTGATGATGGAATATAACTTTCTGGTTGATAATAATCATAATATGATACAAAGTATTCAACATTGTTCTCTGGGAAAAACTCTTTGAATTCACTATATAATTGTCCAGCTAATGTTTTATTATGTGCTAAAACAAGTGTTGGTTTTTGTCAGAACATCTGCCAGCGTGTGCTCGGGGAAGATATACCGTTTATTGATTTTGAAAAGAC
>JAAWEC010000082.1 GCA_022794095.1 Clostridia bacterium | reverse complement strand
ATTTCTTCTATATCTTCTTGTGTGAATTTTTGATTAGATATATTTTTTATAATTGTATAGACATATCCACTATAATCATTAATAATTTGTTCTATATTTAATTCGTTATTTTCTATATAATCTTTTAATATTTTGTTCTGTTTCAATTTAGACCTAAATCTCCTTTTTGTTTTTTAGATATCTTACTCTTATAATACCAATTTTTGAAAAAAGGTTACAGTTTTTTTATAAATTTTAAAAATTTCAAATCTTTAAATTTTGCTGAAAGACAAATCTAAAAAGTATGAAAGTGTTTATGTTATAGAAAAATATTCGATTTTTTCTATACAACAAAAAAAGATTTTACTTTTTATAGTAAAATCTCAGTATTTAAAAATACAAATTGGTTGCGGAGGCAAGACTCGAACTTGCGACCTTTGGGTTATGAGCCCAACGAGCTGCCAACTGCTCCACTCCGCGATGTTATGACTTATTTATTATACTATGACAATGTGGACTTGTCAAGCATTTTAGGGTACTTTATATAATAATATATGAAAAAAATAGGAAAATATGCATAAAAAACAAAAAATTTTAAAAATAGGTTGACAGAAAATGGAAAATGGTATATAATCAGATAAATTAAAATCAAATAATTAATTCAAAAATTTTTAAAACTATGAATTAAACTTCCCAAATTATATTAAATAAAATCTTGTATAGCTTAAATATCTGAGGTCATTCTTATTGTAATCCAAAATAAAATTAATGAAAAATATAATCTTGGTTCTTTCCAAAAAACTAATCCCATATCCATTATATTATTACATGACCCCAAAATTTATTTATGAAAATGACCTCAGATATTTAAGCTATACAAGTAGAAAGGAAAATATGTTAGCAATTACAAAAAGCATAGCATTACAAGGACTAAATGGGTATTTAGTAGCTATTCAAATAGATATAGGAAATGGTTTGCCAGATTTTCAAATTGTAGGATTACCAGACATTAGTGTAAAAGAATCAAAAGAAAGAGTAAAAACAGCTATAAAAAATTCAAATATCGAATTTTTAAGTAGAAAAATCATTGTAAATTTATCACCAGCAAGCACAAAAAAAGAAGGGTCAATGTTTGACTTACCGATAGCAATTGGAATTCTAATAGCAAATGGAAACATCAGAAATTACAAATTAAATAAAATATTAGAAGAAACAGCATTTGTAGGAGAATTATCATTAAATGGAAAAATCGAGAAAACAAAAGGTATCTTGCCAATTTGTATTGAAGCAAAAAAGTTAGGATTAAAAAGAATTATTTTACCAAAGCAAAATGCAGAAGAAGTAGGAGTGTTGCAAGATTTAGAAATATTGCCAGTAAATACATTAAGAGAAGTGATACATTATTTAAATGGGAAAAAAGATATAAACAAATATGAAAGTAGGATATTAGATTTAAATAAAAGCATAGAATATGAATATGATTTTTCAGAAGTAAAAGGGCAAGAAAATGTAAAAAGGGCATTAGAAATAGCAGCAAGTGGTTCGCATAATTGTCTTTTACTTGGGACACCAGGAAGTGGCAAAACAATGCTTGCAAGAAGATTGCCAAGTATCTTACCAAATATGAATTTAGAAGAAGCATTAGAAGTAACTAAAATTTACAGTATATTAGGTTTAACCTCGAATAAAGAGCCATTTATAACAACTAGACCATTTAAAAGTCCACATCACACAGTAACATCAACATCTTTAGTCGGTCGGAGGAAGAAATCCAAAACCTCGGAGAAATTAGTTTAGCTCATTTAGGAGTATTATTTTTAGATGAATTACCAGAATTTAATCGAAACGTTTTAGAATCTTTAAGAATTCCATTAGAAGATAGAAAAATAACAATTAACAGATTAAATACTACTGTAACATATCCTTGCGAATTTATGCTAATTGTTAGTATGAATCCGTGTCCATGTGGATATTATGGACATCCAGAAAAAAAGTGTACCTGTAAACCAGAACAAATAAGAAGATATATGGGAAAGGTAAGTCGGACCACTTTTAGACAGAATAGATATACATATAGAAGTAAATCCTGTTAGCTACAAGCAATTAAAGCAAAACAAAAAATTAGAAACTTCTCAAGAAATAAGAAAAAGAGTGAATAAAGCAAGAAAAATACAGTTAGAAAGATACAAAGAATATAATATATTTTCAAATTCTGAATTAACTCCCAAATTAATCGAAAAATTTTGTAAGTTAAATAATAGAGGTAAGCAGATTATAGAGACATCCTTTGAAAAGCTTGGCTTAAGTGCCAGGGCATATACAAGAATTTTAAAAGTGGCAAGAACGATTGCAGATTTAGAAGAAAGTGAAAATATACAAGAAAGGCATTTAGCAGAAGCTATCCAATACAGAAGTTTAGATAGAAAATATTGGAAAAGCAAATAATATAAAGGAGATGAGAAAATTAGAAATTATAACAATAAAAGATAGTAAATATCCAAAACAGTTGAAAAACATCAAAAATCCACCAAAAATGATTTATGCTGAAGGAAATATAGAACTTTTAAATAGCAATATTATTTCTATTATTGGTTCAAGAGTATGTTCAGAAAATGGAATTGAATTAGCACAAAAATTTGCAAAAGATTTAGTATATCAAGATATTACAATTGCAAGTGGCATGGCAGTTGGAATTGATACAGTAGCACACAAAGCAACACTACAAGAAAAAGGGAAAACTATAGCAGTACTAGGTAATGGTTTAAAAAATATATTTCCAAAAGAAAATATAGACTTATTTCATAAAATTATTAATCAAGGTGGATTAGTAATTTCTGAATATCCTCCAAAGGAAAAAGCAAATTCAAACCATTTTTTAGAAAGAAATCGTATTGTAAGTGGAATATCTTTAGGTGTTCTAGTTATAGAGGCTGCACATAGAAGTGGAACAAGTGTTACTGCAAAACTTGCACTAGAGCAGGGAAAGAAAATATTTGCTATTCCACACGAAATAAATGATTTACATGGAGTAGGAACAAATAGACTTATTAAAAAAGGTGCAAAGATTGTTACTACCACAGAAGACATTATTAACGAATTTCCATTTTTAACTTATAAAACACCACCTAAAAATAGATTAAGAAAATTAGAACAAAATCCAATAAGTGAAAGAAAAAAATGTACTAACAAAAAATATAATGAAATTTATAAATTTATAAAAGAAAAACCAATTTCATTAGAAGAAATATATCAAAGGTCTAATAAAGAAGTGTCAGAAATCAACCAAATTTTATTAATATTAGAATTAGAAGGATATATAGAAAAAGTAGTAGGAGGATATAAATGTATTTTAGAAAAGAAATAGGGAAATGGGGAGAAAATTTGGCATGTCAATATTTGCAAAGAGAAAATTACAAAATAATTGAAAGGAATTTTTTGTGTAATCAAGGTGAAATTGACATTATAGCAAAAGATATGAATAAGAAAGAACTTGTTTTTTTTGAAGTAAAAACACGTTCTAATTTTAAGTATGGTAACCCAGCAGATGCAATAGATATAAATAAGCAAAAACATATGAAGAAGGCTATAAAGTATTATTTATACAAAAAACAACTCGAAAATATACCTATTCGAGTTGATGTTGTAGAGGTTTATATTGTTGAAGACTGCAAAATAAATCATATAAAGCAAGTTTTTTAAACTTTTAAAACCCAATAATTTCATTATATATTTCTATTGCATAGTTATCTGTCATACCAGAAATAAAGTACAAAATAGCCTTACAAAAATCATCTTTGCTAGAGCTATCAAAAAGAACCCTATTTTTGTAATGTAACTTCTCTCTATCAGGATAATTGAAATAACTATACAGAAAATCTAAAAAACCACTATATAGTTTAGGATAAAATTTTTGCAAAGTAGTAACAGATGTAAAAGCATCTTTTCCATTAAAACATGATTTTAATGTTGCATAAATTTCATTTAAAACTAGTTCAAAATATCTATTAGAAGGCTGAATTCTATCAGAATAATAAATATTTTTATAATTGAATTCTTTAATTTTATTTATCAAATTATAAGCATCATCAGAAAAACATAATCCATTTTCAGGAGAAGAATGTTCGCAAAGGTTGTTAACTAGATAATGGATAATGTTAGAATTATTTAGCTTTTGGTCTTTTCTATTATAATTTAATAATTCATAAAGTTCATCTAAATGTGTATCTAAGATTCCAAGGGTAATTGCATCTTCAATGTCTCGACCAATATAAGAGATTTTATCTGCAATTTTAATAACACAAGCTTCCCATGTATAAGGAGCATATTGATTTGGTTTTTCATAACAAGCCAAATCAATAGCCTCTTTCCTTGGTTTAAGAGAATTCTCGTCAATTTCACCACAATGAGAAATAATACCATCTCTTATAGCATAAGTAAGGTTTATGTTTTGTTTATATTTTTCATTATCTTCTAGTAAATCAATTAAATCTACAAAATCTAAACCATTTTTTTCATGCCAAAAAGGAATACCTAAATCATTTTGAGATAATTTAGATAGTATTTTTTCACCAGTATGACCAAATGGGCTATGTCCTAAATCATGAGCAACAGCAATTGCTTTTGTAAGTTCTGTATTTAAACCTAAATAATTTGCGATGGAATAACTAATAGATTCTACATGTGTAACATGCTCAATTCTGGTACATATATGGTCATTTTCTGGTGAGAAAAATACTTGTGTTTTGTGTTTTAATCTTTTATAACTATTAGAATGTATTAGTCTTGTATAATCTCTTTCAAATTCACTACGTATATCTGTATCTCTAGTATATAAAGGAGATTGTCTAGTTATTATATTTTCCCATTTTGGGTTGCTCGGTAAAGCAGAATGATTCTTAAATAAATTTTTCATACATATATCCTTTCCTATAGAATAAGAAATCTAGTGGTCACTAGATTTCTTTAAAGAATTTATATTCATTTCCAGATGTGTTTTTTCCCTTATAAGTATAACCATTATAAATACCACCATTAGCATCATCTAAGTTAACATCTAGCTTCATGTTATATACAAATTTTTGATTTAAGTTGTTAACAATATGAATTTTAAAAGTTAAAGTATAATTAATATCTTCTATATTTATATTGGCTTCTTTTAAGACTTTACCATTGAAAGTAACTGTATTGCTATCTTGAGTAACAGAATAATTTTTTAAAATATCTTTATTCAAATAACCTAATGAAATTGGATTAGAGCAATCAGTATAAAAGGTAGGATTTGAATAGTCATTATTTTCGTTTTCTGAATTAGTATTAATAATGTTAAAATCAATTCTGTTGTTTTTTGGAGATTCGAACATTTTAAATTTTCCAAAATCTAAAGGATTTTTATAATTTAAAATTTTTGTTCCAATGTCTGAATTTGAAGTAGCCACAATATTATCAATATATAGTTGTTTAATTGTATTTTCATCTGTTAGCTCAGAAATGCTATTAGTATTGTCAATATATATTGAAATATCAGAATATTGACAAATGCTCATATCTTTTAATGATTGATCTTCTGAATTATCAATAGCATTAGCATTGCTATAAAGTAGTATTTTTTGAACTGTAAAAATAGCATTTTCATTTTCATCAGCAATTTCAATCATTTCATTAGCAAAGGCATTTCTTGCAAGTACAACAGAAAATACTAAATTGTGATATAATAAGAAAACAACAAAACTAACAATAATTAAAATTGCAAAAACAAGTCTTTCATTTTTAATTTTATATTTTTTTTTCATTTTTAATTTCATTCCTTTCTTCTTAAGACACTAATTTAGTGGTTTTATATGTAAATTTTTTCTGATTTTTTATTGAAGCTTATTATATAATGTCTCCATGTAGCTATATACTTTTAAGTGCCATTCCGGATCACTCGCATATCTAGTATTGACACCTTTTAAAGATGGACCATTATAATACCAAGCAGCAGCTGTTTCGCCATCATAAATTTTTGTTCCAGATGGATTTAGATAATATTTTACTAAAGATTTAGCAACAGTATAAATTCCTTCTGAGTAGTCTTCAAATTCAAAAGAAGATTCATAAGGTGTTGCATCATAAGAACCATAACCAAATAAGTTTTTCTTATCATTGGCAATTTGAGAAGTTCCCCATCCACTTTCGTGGATAGCAATTGATGCTAAGAAAATACCATTTATATTATATTTCTTTTCTGCATTATAGAATGCTGTGTAATTATCTTGGAATATTTTATTTGTATCTTTTGGAAGTCCTGTAAATATTTTTTTGTAGTCATTTAAAGTCAATCCACTTGCTTTGTTTAATTCCATATCAATGTTTACTTTAATTAGAAGCTTTTGAATTCTATTTTTGTCTATAATGTTTGGTGTTGTATAAGAAGAGGTTAAATTAGAAGTTTTTATATATCCCTCAACAGTATCAAAGGAAACTTTGCACCATTCTTCATTTGGAAGTTCTAGTAATTTAACATCTAAATATTTTTTTATTTCTGCAACATCTTCTTTGTCATCACCTGCTTCTTTCTTTAAGTTAGCATTGTCAATGAAATACATTGTATCACCAATATGTATTTTATGTTTAGCCAAAAATTCAGAAGTACCAACATCAATTAGTTTAGAAGTAGGTTGTATAATGCTTTCTTTTGAAAGAATAGTTTCTTCAATAAAGTTCCCATTTTCATAAGTTTTTATTACAGTTACATTTTCTTTTCCGACAATACCATCTTGTGTTATAATTTCTTCTCCTTTTGGAAGAGAAGGATTATTATTATATTCAGTTTTAAATTCGACTTCACGTTCTTCAGTAGCTTGTTCTTTTACTCTGTCCATATCAGTATTTTCTGATATAATACTTTGCATATTTAGCCTATGACGGTTTAATTCATATTCTGAAATTTTTTCTACTGTTTCTTCTTTAGCGTAACTTTGCGTAAAGGAAGTGTTTTTTGGAAAGAAAACAGCTAGTCCAACAATTAAAACACCACAACCTATTATAATATGAGAAAGCTTTAAGTCAGAATTCTTGTAAGAACTATTTATACGAGGTATACGAGAGCGAAATGCAAAATTTATTCTTGGTTTGAATTTATGAAACTTATTTTTATTTTTAGAGGTATTTGCAGTTTGGGTTTGTTGAATTTCTTGTAATTCTTTAAATACATCAGATAAATTTCTATTATCATGATTGTCCAACATAACTTTTCATCCTTTCTTAAAATAATACAAATTTATTATACAATAATAGTTGAAACTTGTCCATAAAAATGAAGAAAATTTTTATGGAAAAAGTGGCAAGTTGTTACAATTGAAATTTGATTACTACTTTTCAATTTGTAAACTATAAAATTGAAACATACAATGTCGAAATTTGTCTATGATTTTTTCTTGACATATATGTTCTAGCTGTGTATAATAGTAACACAATCGGTTGTAATTATATTTAAGAAAGGAGGATTTTATGGAAGAAAATATGAAAAATGAGATATTAATGGCAATTCAAGGTGTTAATATTAAAGTAGATTATATACAAAAAGAAGTTGCAAAAATACCAGAAATGCAAAAACAAATTACAGAAATGCAAAAAGAAGTCGCAAAAATACCAGAAATACAAAAAGAAGTCGTAAAGATACCAGAAATGCAAAAACAAATTACAGAAATGCAAAAAGAAGTTGCAAAAATACCAGAAATACAAAAAGAAGTTGCAAAGATACCAGAAATGCAAAAACAAATTGCAGAAATGCAAAAAGAAATCAGAAGTATAAGTAGAAGTGTTGCTATTATTGAATATGAACATGGAGACAAGCTAAAAGCATTATTTGATGCCTTTACCATGACAAAAGAAAAGATAGAAGAACAAGAAAAAATAAATCTTGTTCATGAAAAAAAGATTGAAAAACACGACTTAGAAATTAATTACCTAACAGCACAAATACAAGGAGCATAAAAGCCTATTAGAACTAAGCAAAGGCTAATTAATGTCCTAATAGGCAAAATTTTATTTTATAACAATATTATAAATTTTATTTTTCACATAAATCTCTTTTATAATTGTCTTGCCATCTAATTTTTCAGAGATAGCATCATGAACTTTTTGTTTCACAATAGTTTCATCTTCATCAGGAACAATTTGAATAGTTGCTTTTAGCTTTCCATTAAATTGAATTGGCAATGTTATACTATCTGCAATAGTTTTAGACTCATCATATTCAGGCCAAGAGTAAGTTGCAATATCATAAGAGAAACCAACCAATTGATTTAACTCCTCTGTAATATGTGGTGCAAAAGGATTTAATAAAGTTAAAAAAGTTTTAAATTCAGCCTTATTAATTTTCTTTAACTTATAAAATTCATTTACCATAGTCATTAAAGTAGAAATACAAGTATTAAATTTCATTTCTTCAATATCTTGAGAAATCTTTTTAACAGACTGATGCATTAATTTCTCTGTCTCTTGAGAGTAGTTATCACCATCTATTAACATATCTTGCAAGTTCCAAACTCTATCCAAAAATTTGCCACAACCACGTATACTATCCATAGACCAGCTAGCAGTTTGGTCAAAAGGACCCATAAACATTTCATAAACTCTAAATGTATCTGCTCCAAAATCATTTACAATATCATCTGGGTTAATAACATTTCCTTTAGATTTAGACATCTTTTCGCCATTAGAACCTAAAATCATACCATGAGAAGTACGTTTTTGATAAGGTTCTTTTGTTGGAACAATACCAATATCATATAGAAATTTATGCCAAAATCTTGAATACAATAAATGCAAAGTAGTATGTTCCATACCACCATTATACCAATCAATAGGAGACCAATATTCTAAAGCTTCCTTAGAAGCTAATTCTTTATCATTATGTGGATCCATATATCTTAAGAAATACCATGATGAACCAGCCCACTGAGGCATGGTATCAGTTTCTCTTTCAGCAGGTTTACCACAATGAGGACAGGTAGTTTGAATCCAATCTGTTTGCTTAGCTAAAGGAGATTCACCATTTTCACCAGGTGTAAATTCTTGAATATCAGGCAATTTTAAAGGTAAATCTTTTTCATCAATTGGAACCCAACCACAGCTTTTACAATAAACCATTGGAATTGGTTCTCCCCAATATCTCTGGCGAGAAAATACCCAGTCACGAAGTTTATAATTTATTTTTTTGCTACCAATTTTATTTTCTTCTAACCATGAAGTTATTTTTAGGATAGCATCTTCTTTATTTAAACCGTTTAAGAATTCAGAATTAATAT
>JAAWEC010000081.1 GCA_022794095.1 Clostridia bacterium | reverse complement strand
CACCTTTTGTTGCAACAGCAGCAAGCATAAAAGTTCCAGCTTCAATTTGGTCAGGAACAACAGAATAAGTTGCATTTCCGTGCTAATCTTTCAACACCATTAATTTTGATAACATCAGTTCCAGCACCTCTAATATCAGCACCCATAGTATTTAAAAAATTGGCAACATCAACAATATGAGGTTCTTTAGCAGCATTATCAATAATGGTTGTCCCTTTTGCTAAAACACTTGCTAGCATTACATTAATAGTAGCACCAACAGAAACAATATCCATATAAATAGGGCAACCTGTCAATTTTTTAGCTTTGGCATAAATTGTACCTTTTTCAACAGTAACACTTGCACCCAAACGTTCAAATCCTTTAATATGTTGATCAATTGGTCTAGCCCCAAGCTTGCAACCACCTGGCATACCAACTTCAATTTCTCCTTTTCTACTAAGCATTGCTCCTATCATATAATAAGAAGCTCTAAATTTACTTGTTAAATCTAAAGGTGCTTTTGTGGTTGTTAAATTTGAAGTATCAATAGTAATACTATTTTTATTATTCCAAGTTATTTTAGCACCTAATTTTTCTAATATATCACAAGAAATTTTTATATCACTTATATTTGGTAAATTTTCTATTGTACAACTACCATCAATTAAAAGTGTGGCAGGTAAAATAGCAACTGCAGCATTTTTAGCACCACTAATTGTAACTTCACCTTTTAAAGGTGTTGGTCCTTTTACTACTAATTTTTCCAATTAAAAACCCCCCTAAAGTATTTATAATATAACGTTTATTTTTAGAATTATAAGACATGAATTATATTAATGCCATAATTGTTATTATTTACTAAAAAAGAGTGTATAAATATCATAACACTCTTTTTCTATTAAAATATATCATAAACTTTAAATGAATGCAACCATTTTGTTACAATTCACAGTATAGATTAGTATAAATTTTGTAAATAAAATTTTAACTGTGAACTTTAGCATTATTTTTTAGCAGTAATTAGTCCGGTTATTTGCAAAAAACTCTAATAACTTAAACTTGAATTTAATTTCATCATTAGATTTGTCAGAAATAAGGGCAAATTCTTCTTGGGACAAATTATTTTCCATTAATTCTTTTGACTCATCTGGAACTACACCAGATGAAACATCAACAAAACATAAAGGAGGAAACATTACGCACCACCAGTTTTGACCTTTTGCTTCTCCAATTTCTACTCTTAAAGCATCATAATAACCAGCTGGTAATGAAATATCACCATAATTTTTAGTAGGGAATTCAAAATTATCAATATTAATTTTAACACTATAATTATAACCTTGTTCTTGTATAGTTTGAATAGCAATTTCTTCAAAATAATCTTTATTTTCTAAAACAAGTTTAATAGCTTCTTCTTTAGAAGTACAATTTCCACAAATAGAATTCATATAATTTAATAAATTATCACGAACTATATATTTTAAATTCTGATCTTCTTCACTATCACTATTTGCAAGAACATGCAAACGAAATACACTATTGGCTATGTCATAAGATATATTGTTAGCATAAGACAAAGCACAGATTGATGTATATATAAAAAGAAGAAAAGTTAATATTATTACCATTTTTAAATTTTTTTTCATACGTTACCTCCAAAAACAATTTTTTCAAAAATATTCTTTACTATTAATTATTAACAAATTAGAAAATTTTATACTAAATTAGGATAAAAAATACAAATTAAAAAATAAATAGAAAAATAATTGAAATTTATTTGAAATAATATTGACATATTTGTAAAGAAATGGTAAAATTTACCAGTGTTCAAAAAATGAAAAGAAAAGGGAGAATTTCAAATGAATAAAATTGGAGATGCTAAAGAAAAAATATGTGCTTTTTGTACAGGTGATTATCATTTTGAAATGATAAGTTTGCCATATATCAATAAGAAAATGGCAAATAATAATGAAATTATTATATTAACAGAAAATGATTTAGAAAATACAGTAAAAAGTGTTTTAGAAAAAACAAATATAAATAAAGAAAAAAAGAAAGAAATATTAAAATTAAATTGGAAAAAAGATGACAAAACAAAATTAGAAAAAATAAACAATAAAATAGAAAAAGAAATGATTATATTTATTAAAGGAAAAGAAAAATACATAAAAAATATTAATGAAAATATAGAAAAATACTTACCAGAAGGAAAACCAGTAAAAATAATAGATTGCTACGATATAGAAGAAATTGGAGAAAATGCAAGTAAAGTAGTAGAAAAATATAATAAAATATTACAAACAACAGGAGAAAAAGAAATAGTGTAATATTAACATCAATTTTAATAAATAATTTAATAATTTTTAATGATAAAAAGTTAAAAAATTTTTGAATTAAATTAAATAAAAAAATTAGCCATAGAAATAAAATCTATGGCTATTTCTATAGAAAATTGCAAAGTAATTTTCGTAAATGAACAAAAATGGAGCATATAAAGTAATCTAAAAGTTCAAAAAACTACTTGACATTAAATGTTGCATAATATATTATACTTACAGCAAACAACAAATATAGGCTAAAAGCTACAATGAATAAAAAAATAATATTTGTAAAAACTAATGAAAAATATGGGAGGAAAGTATGAGAGAAAAAGACGTAAAAGGAATTACACTTATTGCTTTAGTGATTACTATCATAATTTTGTTAATACTTGCAGGAATTTCGATAGCAATGTTAACAGGAGAAAATGGAATATTAACAAAAGCAAATACATCAAAACAAGAAACAACCAAGCAAGGAGCAAAGGAAAAAGTACAAGTAGAAGTAATGGGAAGTTATGATAATAATGGAAAAATAAATTTAGAAGAATTAAATGGTAATTTAAAGAATAATATATCAAACTTAACATATCAAGGACAGCCTATTTCAAATAGCAATAAAATAGAAAATTTACCAGAAATGGTAACAGTAGATGGATATGAGATAGAAATAAAAGAAAATGGGGAAGTAATAATAGTAGGAGAACAACAAGAAGAACCTAAAAAAACATTACCATCAACGGCAGACACAAAACCATTTTTGCCAGATGGAGCAACAGTATTAGAAGATAAATTAGACAAAGGAGTAGTAATAAAAGACAGTAGTGAAAACGAATGGGTATGGATAGAAGTACCAAAATCAATTTATCCAGAAGGAACAGAAAAGACAGAACATTCTGCAATAGAAACAGCAATGCAAACTTATGCAAAAGATTACAGACAAAGTGGATATTCAGATACTTTTTATTCAACAGCACAACATGGATTTAAAGATAGTACAGATTATGATGATTGGAAAAAAAGTATGTTAGAAAGTGTATTTACAAATGGTGGATTTTATATTGGAAGATATGAAATAGGAACAACTACACCAAGAACGAATAAATCAGAAGCACTAACAACACCATATATAAAACAAGACTTATATCCATGCAATTTTATAACATGTGCACAAGCACAAGAATTGGCTAAACAATTATCAACAGGTGGAAGACAAGCAAGTTTAATGTTTGGAATACAATGGGATTTAATATTAAAACATATAGAAGAAAAAGGGGCAAAAACACAGAACGAATTAAAAACAGATTCAAGTTCATGGGGAAATTATAATAATGTAACATTTGAAATTACAAGAGGAGAATATACGACAGCTCCAAGTACATCAGGTTCATGGAATGCCATAACAACTTATACAAAGCCTGCTTCAAATGTACTTTTAACAACAGGAGGAACAGATAGAAATAGTATTTTAAATATCCATAATTTAGCAGGTAATGTAAAGGAAAATACATTGGAAAGAACATCAAACAACACTAGTCCATGTGCTTGTAGGGGTGGATATTATCGTATTAGTGGCAATGCTCAGCCAGCATGTTACCGTGCTGGACAAACTACTATTTACAGTATTTATGACATTGGTGCACGCCCAGCTTTATGGTAGGCACTTCTAAAAGTAAAAAATCACTTCAAAAACTAGCAAAAGCATGATAATATAAAATAGTAAAACATGCTGAAGAAACTAGTGCTGAAGTGATTTTTATATTGAAAATAAATATAAACAAATACAATATCAGAACACATTAAGGAAAAGAATACTTTTTTACGGTATAACATATTTATTAAATAGAAAAAAAATATAAAAACAGTTGCTAATTTTTATAAAATGGTGTATAAATAATTAGGATATTAAGAAAGGAAGAATAGCTATGGACGATAAATTAGAAGAAATAAAAAATATCTTAAAAAAATATAATCAAGAACATCTATTAAATCATTATGAAACATTAGACGAAACACACAAAAAAGAACTATTAGAACAAATTGAAGAAATAGATTTTGAATTAGCAAACAGTCTATATCAAAATGTAGGAAAACAAGAAAAACAAGAAGACAAAATCACACCAATTGAATACCTAGATAAATACAAATTATATGATGATTATAAATATTATGAGAACATAGGTAAAAAAGCAATAAGAGAAGGAAAGCTTGCAGCAGTCACAATGGCAGGAGGGCAAGGAACAAGACTAGGGCATAAAGGACCAAAAGGAACTTATGACATAGGACTAACATCACACAAATCACTTTTTGAATTACTATGTGACCATTTAAAAGAAGAGGGAAAAAAGTATGATGTAATAATTCCATGGTTTATCATGACAAGTAAAGAAAATAACAAAGAAACCATCGAATTTTTCGAAAAAAATAGATATTTTGGATATCAAAAAAATAAAAATATATTTTTCTTTAACCAAGGAGAACTACCAATGATGGACACAGAAGGAAAAATATTAATAGGAGAAGATGGTCTAATTAAGCAAGCAGCAGACGGACATGGTGGAATTTACGAATCACTTTTAAAAACTGGAATGACCAAAGAAATGAAGCAAATGGGAATAGAATGGGTATTTATTGCAGGAGTAGATAATTGCCTAGCAAAAATGGTAGACCCAGTTTTAATGGGAATTGCAATAGACAAAGGAGTAACAGTTGCATGTAAATCAGTTGTAAAAGCAAACCCACAAGAAAAAGTAGGAGTATTTTGTAGAAGAAACGGAAAACCAAATGTAATAGAATATTCAGAAATAACAGAAGAAATGGCACAAGAAGCAGACGAAAATGGAGAACTATTATATGGAGAATCCCATATACTTTGCAACTTATTCAAAGTAGAAGCAGTAGAAAGAATGGGAGCAACACCACTACCATACCATGTAGCCTACAAAAAAGCAAGCTATATAGACAAAGAAGGAAAATTGATAGAACCAACATCACCAAACGCATATAAATTTGAAGCATTTCTATTTGATGCATTTGGAGAAGTAGACGACATGGCAATTCTAAGAGTAAAAAGAGAAGAAGAATTTGCACCAGTGAAAAATGCAGATGCAGTAGGAGTAGATTGTCCAAAAACTGCAAGAGAATTATATCAAAAATTTATGGATAGGATTTAGGGACGGCCCCAAAATCCTATTTATAATAAGTAAATAAAAATGAGACATTTGAGACCTGTCCCTACTGTCTCATAAAGGAGGAAATATGAATTATTTAGAAGAATACAAAAAATGGTGTGAAAGTCCAGAATTTGATGAAGAAACTAAAAAAGAATTATTGGAAATTCAAAAAGATGAAAAAGAAATTGAAGATAGATTTTACAAAGAACTAGAATTTGGAACAGCAGGTTTAAGAGGAATTATAGGAGCAGGAACAAACAGAATGAACAAATATACAGTAGGAAAAGCAACTCAAGGACTCGCAAATTATATTTTAGAGCAAGGAACACAAAATAAAGGAGTGCTAATAAGCTATGACTCTAGGAAAATGTCAAAAGAATTTAGTATGCAAACAGCACTTATATTATGTGCAAATGGAATAAAAGCATATCTATTTGAAAACTTAAGACCTGTGCCAGAATTATCTTTTGCAATAAGAAATCTAGGGTGCACAGCAGGAGTTATGATTACAGCAAGCCACAATCCACCAAAATACAATGGATATAAAGTATATTGGGATGATGGTTCACAAATTGTATCACCAAGAGATAAAGACATAATAAGTAAAGTAAGAGCAGTAGAAAATTTTAAAGAAATAAAACAAATAACAAAAGAAGAGGCAGTAAAACAAGGATTATTAACTATAATTGGGACAGAAATGGATGATAAATACCTAAATACCTTAAAAAATTGTGTATTAAATCCACAAATAATGAAAGAGCAGGGGAAAAAATTAAAAGTAGTATATACACCTTTACATGGAACAGGAAATACAATAGCATCAAAGCTTTTAAAAGAGTTGGGACTAGAAAATGTATATGTTGTGCCAGAGCAAAGTGAGCCAGATGGAAACTTTCCAACAGTTGAATACCCAAACCCTGAAGACCCAAAAGCATTTAAACTAGCATTAGAATTAGCAAAAAAAGTAGATGCAGATGTCGTTTTAGCAACTGATCCAGATGCAGATCGTCTAGGGATATTTGCAAAAGACAATGTTACAGGTGAATATATGAATTATACAGGAAATATGTCAGCACTACTTATTGCAGAATACAGAATATCACAAATGCAAGAAAAGAAAATATTACCAAATGATGGAATGTTTATAACAACAATAGTGTCTTCAAACTTGGCAAAAGCAATTGCAAAAAACTATAACCTAGAATGTATAGAAGTTTTAACAGGATTTAAAAACATTGGAGCCGTAATGAAAAAGGCAGAAGAAAACAAAGATAAAACATATGTATTTGGATATGAAGAAAGTTATGGTTGTTTAATCGGGGACTATGCAAGAGACAAAGACGGTATTGCAGCAGTTATGGCTCTTTGTGAAGCAGCTTGTTACTATAAATCACAAAATAAAACCCTATGGGATGCCATGAATGACATATATAAAAAATATGGATATTATAAAGAAGCACAGCCATCAATTGTAAGAGAAGGATCACAAGGTGCAAAAGAAATTCAAGAAATGATGACAAAAATGAGAAATACAGAAGTAAAAAAAATAGGAAAGTACAAACTATTAACATTTAAAGATGTAGAAAAAGATATAGTTAAAAATATGGAAACAGGAGAAATTACAAAAACAGGATTACCACAATCAAATGTATTATATTATGAACTAGAAGATGACGCTTGGTGTTGTATAAGACCATCAGGAACCGAACCAAAAATCAAGCTATATATGGGTGTAAAAGGTACATCTAAACAAGATGCAGAGCAAAAAATACAAGAACTAGAAAAAGCAATGATGGAAATGTCGCAAGGGAAACGTCCCTAATGCGACATTTTCCAATCATCTAAATTTCTTTGAATTGCACCAAATAGGTTAGCACGAACCATAGGAATATCTTTGGTTAAAGTAAAAATCAATTGTTTCATACTTTCTCTTTTGGAAGTTCCATCCATTGGGCAAACTTTTGGCATAACAGATATGTTATTTTTTCGTATAAAGCTTCGAATTTCTTTTTCTGGAGTATATATTAAAGGTCTAATTAATGTGATTTTAGAACGGTCCATGTAACTAACAGGAGAGAAAGTTCCAATATTTCCAGTATAAAGCAAATTTAGTAAAAAAGTTTCTAAGACATCATCTTGATTATGTCCTAATGCAATTTTATTGCAGTTTTCTCGAATTGCAATAGAATTTATAACACCTCGACGCAAGTTTGCACATAATGAACATGGATTTTTTTCTTTTCTGATGTCAAAGACAATTTCTTTTGCATTACTTTTTTCAATAAATAATGGGATTTCTAAATTATCACAAATATTTTGCAAAAAAGTAGTATCAAAAAATTCAAAACCAGGATTTATGCTAATAGCAATAAGTTCAAACTTTTTTGGATAAAACCTTTGAAGGGCTTTAAAGCTATTTAGCAAAGTAATAGAATCCTTACCACCAGACAAACAAATGGCAATTTTGTCACCATCTTCTATCATTTTATATTCTTCAATTGCTTTTCTTGTATGACTTAAAATTCTTTGCATAAAAATCTCCTTTTTTTGCCTATTTATATATGTATATAGTTATAAAATAAATAAGTATTCAAATTAAGCTTACATTTTAATTAAATCCATAATGTTTATAATAGTAATTAAGACATTTAGCCATATATGGAACTTCCACATCATAGTATTTGGCTATTTCAGTTGCAGTAGTTAAACCTCTTTTCATTAATTTTTTGATTTCTTCATAAGGAAAAAACTCTGCCCAAGCTTTTTTATCAGCCTTATGTTCTATTTCTTCAATTAATTCAAATGGACTATTTGTGTGATAATAAGCACCAGCCATATAATGCCCCAATTCTTGCATTAAAATTGTATTTTCGGAAGTTTTAGTTTTTACTTTGTTATCATCTATGATAATAACAGTAATGTTTTCATAATGAGCTATCATACCACTTGCAGAATGTAAATGATGCTTAATATAATGAATATTTTCTTGCTCCATTATTTTGTATAGCTCATTTTTCTTCATTTTTTTGTTTAGCTAATAATCCTTCTATAATATTTTTTGCAATTTCTCTATTTTCTTTATTTAATCCTTTAATTCCATTTGCAAAAGCAATGTCGAGTTTATCTAAACTAACTTTATTCCAATCACGAACATCTGATATTCCCATTAAATAATCAATAGAACAATTGAATAATTCTGACATCTGTAATTTGATTTCATCACTTGGGCTAATAAGACCTTTTTCATAATTTGCAATACTGGACTTTCCTTTTAATCCAAGCTTTAGTGCCAATTCTTCTTGTGTTAGGTTTAGTTCTTTTCGTAGCATTTTAATTCGATTTCCTATTATAATTTTATCTATTTCCATAGTTACCTCTATATAATTAATTTGTTTGATATATTATATCACAAGGTTTAATTAAAGTAAACGGATTTGAGTTTTTTACAGAAAATACAAATTATGACAAAATTTAACAAAAAACTATTGACAGTTCAAAAGTAATATACTATAATGAATTAAATTTAATTCAAAATAAAATATATAAAATTTAGTATGTATCATTAAGAAAGGAAAGGTAGTGAAGATGAAGAAAGAACAATCTATAGTAGTAAAGAAAACTAAAAAAGGGAATAATGTATTTTTTTACATCAAAAGTTCAATAATAATATACAAACAAAAAGGAAAAAATGTCAAAATATGTAGAAAAGTGAAGTTAATTGTATTATAAAAAAGATATAAGCACATTTCTAGTACATACTTTTTTTCTTGATAATATGATAAAAATATAATATATTATTACAAAAGAAATAAAGGTGGAGAATTAGAAATGATAAGTAATTTTGAAAAATTAAGAAAAAAGTTGGATGAAAGCATAGAAACAACAGGCATATCATCTGAAAAAACAAGAAAAATTAGCATAAGGTATAATGAATTAGTAAATAATTATTATAAAAAAGAGAAGCAATATCATGCAGGAAATTTTATGCATAAAAAATATTTAGAATCAGTACAAAACTTAAGAAAAGTAACAAAAGATTTTGTAAAATTTCCTACAATTAAGGAATGGAATTATTATGCTAGAGAAAATAACTTGTTAAATACAGAAAGTTTAAAATATATTAGTGGGAACACATGGCATGAGTTAAGAAATAAAATTTTAAGATAATAGAAAAAAATAAACCATGTTGTGTATTTAAAAAAGAAAAACTTTTTAGAAAATTTTCGCACTGTTTTCAAGACATTGCGAAAATTTTTGTCGAAAGAGGGTTTTGTTTTTTATAATATAGTATAGTATAATAAACAAATATTAAAAACAAGAAGATAGCCAGACCGCTAAACCTTGCTATCTCCTTACAACTAGCACACTTTAAAAGTATACCACTGTTAGTATAACCTTTTTAAGTGTGAAAGTCAAATGATTTTTATACGAAAGAGGTGTTTTTCTTTATGAAAAAGATAACATTAGATAAATTTGTCGAAAAAAGGCTTAAAGAAAACAAGAAAAAGTTTACAAAAGAAGAATGGGAAATAATAAAAGATTATCCACAAATGGTTAAAAAAATATATTTATTGGGATTTATTAATGCAAAAGAATGTTATGAAAAAAGAAAATAAAATTGGTGTGCCTAAGGGGACTCGAACCTCTATCGCCCGCTTAGGAGGCGGGTGCTCTATCCTGTTGAGCTATAAGCACATATTTAATAGAAAAAAATAAAATAAGTAAAAAACCAAGATATTCAGCTATAATTTTATCATTTAATTTTTATATTGTCAATTTGCAAACTAAAAACTAATATGCTAAAATATTGTGTAATAATAGATATAAGGAGAAATGATGCAAGAAAAAGAAAAATTTATGGAAGAAGCCATAAAAGAGGCAAAAAAAGCAGCCAAAAAGTTAGAAGTCCCAGTAGGATGTGTAATAGTAAAAAATGGAGAAATAATTGCAAAAGCACATAATCAAAAAGAAACAAAACTAGACACAACAAGACATGCAGAAATTATAGCAATACAAAAAGCAAGTAAGAAGCTAGAAGCATGGAGATTATTAGATTGTGAAATGTATGTTACATTAGAGCCATGCTCTATGTGTGCAGGAGCAATGATACAAGCTAGAATAAAAAAAGTTTACATAGGAGCAAAAGATGAGAAAACAGGAGCATGTGGTTCAGTTTTAAATTTGCTTCAAGACTATCCATTCAATCATAAAATAGAAATAGAAACAGGAATAAAAAAAGGAGAATGTGAAAAAATATTAAAAGAATTTTTTAAAAATCTTAGAAAACTAAAGAAATAACAAAGGAGGAAAAATGATTAGAAATATAAAAAATCTAATTAATAAGAAATATTTTTACAGAGTTATGGTAACAATTACAATAGCTATCATTATATTTTTAATAGGAATGTTTGTATTAAAATACAATATAGAAGGCGAAACAAATATCCCATTTACTATTTCAAAAATAGCAATTATCAGTTCAGGAGAAGGAATTGATAAACAAACATCAGATACAAAATGGGCATTTGACATTTACCAAAGCAATGACATATTTTTATACCTAGATAAAAATCAGAATTATGGAAAAACAGAAATAATCAAAAGTGTTAAAATTGATAATATACAAATAAATGCTATAAAAAAAGACAACATAAAAATATATAGACCAGAGGAACAAGAAGAAAATGTGATTTTTAAAAACAAAGAAGAAAATATAGTACAAAATTTAGAATATATAGGAGATATGCAATCTAATTTAAAACAAATGAAAATTTCTAATCAAGGTGGAATTATAGCATTTAGGTGTTCAAATGACAACTTAAAACAGTTTACTTCAAATGATGAAGAAATTAATCATCAAGAACTACTAAAAAAGGCTGAAATTATCAAAGAGGACTTGAATGCAAACATAACATTTGAATTAATACTACAATTAGAAGCTGGGAAAGTCTACAAAACAACAATTAACTTAGATTTACCAGTAGAAGATGTAATTGAAAAAGGTACAACATCAAAAGAAATAATAGATTTGAATGTAAAATGGGAACGTTTGTAAACATTTTAGACACATCTTATAACAAATAAAAAATATAATAAAATACTTGATAAATTTAAAAATTCATTATATAATACGTTTAAAGCTTAAAAGCTTAATCTTTGTATGGAGAGAATCCGATAAAGAACTATGAATCTTGTCAGGTCCGGAAGGAAGCAGCAATAAGTAGAAATCTTTATGTGGAATCTTTCCATAGAGAGATTAAGCTTTAAAAGTTGGTAATTAATAAAAAGGGAGACAATTCTACTAAGAACTACACTTTAGACAATTACCAATTTAAAAATGCACATAGGATGTGATAATATGGGATATACAGCATTATATAGAAAATTTAGACCTCAAACATTTTCAGAAATGGTTGGTCAAGAAGCAATAATAAAAACACTAAAAAACCAAATTATAGCACAAAGAGTAGGTCATGCATATCTTTTCAATGGTGGGAGAGGAACAGGAAAAACATCAGCAGCAAAAATTTTAGCAAGAGCTATAAATTGTGTTGACCCAAAAGATGGAGAGCCATGTAATGAATGTGAAATATGTAAAAGTGCTATATCAGGGGCATTAACAGACATTGTAGAAATGGATGCAGCATCAAACAACAGTGTAGAAGATATAAGAAGCATTCGTGAAGAAGTAAATTTTTTACCAACTAAAGCAAAATATAGAGTTTATATAATAGATGAGGTACACATGTTATCAACAGGTGCTTTCAATGCATTATTAAAAACTCTTGAAGAGCCACCAGAACATGTAAAATTTATTTTAGCAACTACAGAACCACAAAAATTGCCAGCAACTATTTTATCAAGATGTCAAAGGTTTGACTTTAAAAGAATTTCAAATAATGACATAATAAAAAGGCTAGAAATTGTATGTAAAGAAAGCAATATAGAAGCAACCAAAGGAGCTTTAGCAATCATTGCAAGTTTATCAGAAGGAGCAATGAGAGATAGTCTGTCAATATTAGAAAGATGTATTCAAGATGGAGAAAACAAAATTGAACAAAATAAAATAAAAGACTTAATAGGAATTCCTAAAGTCACTTTAGTAAATGGCATTATACAAGCAATTTTAGAATATGATGTAAATAAAGCTTTAGAAAATGTAGAAAATGTTTTAAAAGAAGGAAAAGACATTGGCAATCTTATTTGGGAAATGATAAAATATGTAAAAGATATTTTAATATATCAAGCAACAAAGCAGATAGAATTATATAACGAAGAAGAACAAAACCAAATAAAAGATATATCTGAAAAAGTACCAAAAAATAAATTAGTAGACTTAATATATAAATTATCGGAATTAGAGAGTGACATAAAATGGTCAACACAAAAAACAATTGTATTTCAGGCAGGTATAATAAAATTGTGTAATGAGCCAAAACAAATAGGTGAAGACATAGAAAAAAGAGTAGGAAGTTTGGAAGAGTACATAAAATCAGGAAATACGAAACAAACTTTTATAAATAATAGTACATCTCAACAAAATTCTAATAATATAGCCCAAACAGTGACAAATATAAACGAAATAAACAAAAGTACAAAAGGAGTTTTTAATACAACTGAGAAAACAGCAACTACAAAAAATGTCAGTTCAAAAGCAAGTCAAAAAAAATATTCTAGTAACTCATCTGAGTATTGGCCAGAAATATTAAATGACTTAAAGCAAAATGGTAAAATAGTTTTATACACAAATTTAATAGGAACAGTAGCAAAAGAATTAAATGACATGGTAGTTGGAATTGAATTTCCAAATGGAATGACACCTTTTGGAAAAGCAGTATTAGAAAAGCAAGAAAACATAAGAGAAATTTCAAATTTAGTATCTATGGCTTGTGGCAAAGAAATGCAAATAAAATATTTAGCACAAAGCAATAATCAACCCAAACTAACAAATGAAGAAAATTTGCAACAATTTGCTAACCAATCAGATATACCATTTAATATAATAGAATGATGTATTTTAACATAATCCATAAAATACATCAAGAGAAAAGAAAGGAGAATAGTTATGAGTAAAAGAGGAGGTTTCCCAGGAGGAATGGGAGGATTTGGAGGCATGAATATCAATAATTTGATGAAAGAGGCCAAAAAAATGCAAGCAGATATGGAAAAATCGCAAGCAGAACTTGCAAGCAAGGAATTTGAGGCATCTGCAGGAGGTGGAGCTATAACTGTAAAAGTTTCTGGAGAAAAAGCAATAAAAGAAATAAAAATTAAACCAGACGTTGTAGATCCAGAAGACGTAGAAATGCTAGAAGATTTAATATTAACATGTGTAAATGAAGCACTAAGAAAAGTAGATAGTGAACAAGCAGCACAACTTGGAAAATTCAATATACCAGGACTTATGTAAAAGCACGCAAAGGAAGGAAATAAAATGTCATTATATTCACCATCAATAGAAAAATTAATAGAAAGTTTTGAAAGATTACCAAGCATCGGGCATAAAACTGCTGCGAGGCTTGCTTTTTATATATTAAATAGTTCAGAAGAAGAAACAAATGAATTTATTTCTTCTATTGTAAATGCCAAAAAAAATCTTAAATATTGTAGTAAATGTTTTAATATTTCAGATACAGATCCATGTAATCTTTGTAGTAATCCTAAAAGAGACAACTCAATTATATGTGTTGTAGAAGATGTAAGAGATATAATAGCAATGGAAAAAACGCATGAATTTAAAGGAGTTTATCATGTTTTGCATGGGTCAATTTCACCAATGAATGGAATTGGACCTGATGATATAAAAATAAAAGAGCTTTTAGCAAGGTTAATGGAAGGACAAGTAAAAGAAGTTATACTTGCTACAAACCCTAGAGTAGAGGGAGAAGCAACTGCTATGTATTTATCTAAATTGATAAAACCATTAGGAATTATAGTAACTAGAATTGCTCATGGTATTCCAGTTGGTGGAGATCTAGAATATACAGATGAAATAACTTTGACAAAAGCATTAGAAGGAAGAAGAGAATTATAGGATTTAGGGACGGCCCCTAAATCCTATTTATATGTTATATGAATCATTTTATAAAAGAATTTCGCAAATATCTTTTGTTGAGTTTATATTTCCTAATAATTTTGTATTTTGTTTCATTTTTGCTAATTTTTCAGGATTAGAAAGCAAATTATTTATAACACTAGAAATATCATCATTCTTTTTTAGCCAAATACCAACACCTTTGCTTTCCAAGAATTCTGCATTTTCTTCTTCTTGACCAGGAATAGGGTTAATAATTAACATTGGCAAACCTGAAGCTAAACTTTCTGTTGTAGTCATACCACCAGGTTTAGTTACAACTAAATCAGAAATACTCATAAGTTCAGGAATTTTATTTGTGAATTCTAAAACTTTAACTCGTTTAGTTGCATTGTTTTTAGATACAATTTCATCAAACTTTGCTTTCATTTTTTCATTTTTTCCGAGCAATTGCAACAATTTGTAAATCATTTGAATACTTAATTAAAGCATCAAAAATTGAAAAAGTTCTGGATTTCCCTAAGCCAAACTCTCCTCCACCGAAAAATAAAATGTTCTTTTTTTCATTTTCTAAATCAAATTTAGTTAAGATTTTATTCTTATCATATTTTTGTAAAAAGCGACTAGAAAGAGGAATACCTGTTACAAAAACTTTGTTTTTTGAAATATTTTTTGAAACTAGATAATTTTTCATTTTATCATTTGCAACAAAATAAAAGTCTGTAAAATCCTTACCTACAAGCCATTGAGCATGTGGAGCAAAATCAGTCATAATAGTTGCAATTTTAGCTGTGATTTTTCTTTTTCGTTTCAAATAGCTACACATTTGACTACTAAAAGGATGTGTAGAAATAATTAAATCAGGCTGTTTTTTACGAAGTAATCTAAGTAATTTAATAGCCATAACTTTATTAGCCCTAGAAGAAAGATGTGCAAGTGGCCCTTTTTGAGAATCATTATAAATTCGACCCCAAACCCAAGGCATCTTTTTTGCTGCTTCACGATAGGCAGCAGTTGTAAGTTTTTCTATTGGCTCACTTACATATTTCATGCAATCAATCATTTCAAGGTTATTTTCTTTATAATT
Organism: Clostridia bacterium; assembly: GCA_022794095.1. Taxonomy (GTDB): domain Bacteria; phylum Bacillota; class Clostridia; order TANB77; family CAG-508; genus CAG-269. Next base: position 4,487 of record JAAWEC010000081.1, on the reverse strand, counting down.
AGTTTCAATATATTCATGAATAGATTTTGCAGCATTTAAGTGTCCGACCTCCATAAGAGGCATAAAAAATTAAAATATTCATAAAAACCTCCAAATGCATATTTTATAATAGGAAAGTCAGTATGACATTTCTATTATAAAATAAAAATTCAAAAAATGGAATATTTTTTAAATAAAATATGCAAAATAATAAAAAGAAAGGGTGATTTTTTGAAAAAGATAATTAAAATAATAGGAATTATTCTAATCCTACTACTTATAATTATATCTATTATTTTCATAGAAAATGATATAAAAAAAGAAAACATTAGTTATGCAGCATCATCTTATGGTACATCAGATATACAGCTTATGGCAAGAGCAATTAATGGAGAAGCAAGAGGAGAACCTTATGAAGGACAAGTTGCAGTAGGGGCAGTTATTTTAAACAGAGTAAAAAGTTCAAAATTCCCAAATACTATATCAGGTGTAATTTATCAATCAGGAGCGTTTACTGCTGTAAGTGATGGACAAATAAATAGTCCAATTAGTGAAGGGTCAACAGTATATAAAGCAGCACGTGATGCAATGAATGGTTGGGATCCAACAGGTGGATGTATTTATTACTTTAATCCAGCAACTGCTACAAATAAGTGGATATGGTCAAGACCATTAGTCAAAACCATAGGGAAACATAGATTTTGTAAATGATGTATTTTAGGACGGGGTAAAATACATTATCAAAAGATTAAATTTTTAAATTAAAGTTTATTGTAATGATGTATTTTGATACCGTCTAAGAATACATCAAGAGGAGAGGTAGTATGAAAAAGTTTAAAAAAGAGTATATGTTAGGTATTATTGCTGTATTAGTTATTTTAGCAGTTGCATTAGGAATTGTAATGTATAATAAACAAAAAGAATATAGGCAAGCATCTGAAAATAATTACAATATGGCTTTTTATGAATTAGTAGATTATGTACAAAATGTGGAAACTTATTTAGCAAAATCACTAATTTCGTCATCTAATGAGCATGGAGCAGAAACTTTAACACATTTATGGAGAGAAGCAAACCTTGCACAAAGCTATTTAGCAATGCTTCCAATTGAAAGCCAGGAACTTGAAAATACTGAAAAGTTCTTAAATCAGGTTAGTGATTATAGTTATTCTTTGTCAAGGAAAAATATTTATAATGAAGATTTAACAGATGATGATTTAAAAAATTTGAAAGATTTGCATACTTATAGTGTAGAACTTGAAAATATGCTTAATCAATTATCTGAAGACCTAAATACAGGTAGGTTTTCTTGGGGCGAACTTACAAAAAAAGGTACAGTTGCTTTTGCACAACAAGTTGATAATATTTCAAAAGAAAGTTTTAGTAATTTAGAGGAAAATTTCCATGAGTATTCTGGTTTGATTTATGATGGTGCTTTTTCTGAGCATTTGACAAGTAATGATAAAAAGGGCTTAACAGGTGATGATATTAATGAAGAAAAGGCTAAGCAAATAGCAGAAGATTTTATTGGAAAAGATAATATAAAAGAAACTTCTAATTTAGGTTTTTCAGAAAATGCAACAATTCCAGTTTTTGATTTTTCTATTAAAAATAAAGAAGATAATACTATTAATGTTTCAGTTTCAAAAAAAGGTGGACATATTGTGTATATGAATACAAACCGTGATGTTAATTCTGAAATTATTTCTCAAGAGGAAGCTGATAGCAAAGGTAAGGAATATTTAAAATCTAAAGGTTTTGAAAATATGAAAGAAACTTATTATTTAAAACAAGAGGGGATTGTAACTATTAATTATGCTTCAACTCAAGAAAATGTTGTTATGTATCCAGATTTGATTAAAGTTAAGGTTGCTTTGGATAATGGAGAAATTCTTGGAATAGAGACATCAGGTTATTTGAATAATCATTGTGTAAGAGATATAGATAAAATAAAAATTTCTAAAGAAGATGCAAAAAAGACAATAAATAAGCAATTACAGATTCAAAGTGAGGGCTTAGCTGTTATTCCAACTGAATGGAAAACAGAGATTTTATGTTATGAATTTAAAGGGAAAGTTGAAGATAGAGAATTTTTGGTTTATATAAATGCTGAAAATGGTAGAGAAGAAGACATTTTGATTATAACAAATACGCCAAATGGCACACTGACCATGTAATCAAAAGGAAAATTTTTCCTTGCAATCTTATGTAAAATGTTGTACAATACAAAAAGTAATGTAAATACAAACTTTGATTCAGCCCTTCTTATAAGTGAGGGCAGGAGGGAGAGACTATGAATGGATTGAAAGTTGCACGGAAAGAAGAAAGGAATAAATATGAAAAGGCAACGTTGGCAATTGCAGTAAGCATTTTTCTGCAAGCTGTAATTGTATGTATATTTCGGGTCCCACTTGTTGTGGGGTATACAATGCTCTTTGTTTCTGTTGCAATAGCCTGCTATTGCATAGAAGCAAAAGAGGCCTCCCATGAGGAGGCAATGGGATTATGGGCGCAACTGAAAGCATAAGAGGAATCCAATGGATTCCTCTTAATGTCTTTTATATGTATCTTTTGACATCAACTGTTTATCAATTACTTGCCCACCACGTTTCAAAATTTTATAAGACTCTGAATAAATTGCAGTAGCAGTTCTACCAGTCTCATAAGAAGAAATTTGAACCTCAACATCATCATCTTGTCTCATGCCAAAAATTTGAAAATTAGCAACACCACCAGCCACAGAGCAAACCAACTTAATTGGATAATTCCTATTATTCTTAAACTGAAAATCAATAGCCCCATAAACAACAGTAGCGTCACGGCTAGCAGTCACATAAGAAGGTACAAATTGATGATTAGCCCTTTGAGTTACCTCTAAATTTGCGTAAACAACAGCATTATACAAAGTAGAAGTAATTTGGCAAATACCACCACCGAAGTCCATCTTCAACCCTACCTTCAACATAAATAGGAGCTTCTTTATAGCCAGTAGCAATAGTTCTTGCACCAACAACCTTATTATAAGAAAAAGTTTCACCAGGCATTAATACAGTTCCATTAATCTTGTTTGCAGCCAAAATCAAATTAGTAGTTCTATTCCTATTACTAGCAGCATATTTGGTAGAAAAAGTAGACAACATATCTGGAAAAGCTTCAGTACCAATCATGTTAGTAGTAATATTAGGAACAATAAATTTTAAAGGGATTATGTATTCTTCTTTAGGCTCACTAGTTACAATATTTGTTGCTTCTTCTAAAGAAATATTAAAATCAACTCCATTTTCAGAAGGATGAACAGCAAAAGGGTCTTTTGTGTAATATGCATCAACAGGGTCTTTTTTGACCTCATTATAAATTTTTTCAACATCAATTTTATCTGGTTGTTTTGTCTTTACACTAAGTTCAATAGGAGTATTCAATGCAGAAAAATTAGAAATAGAATTTACAATTGATTGAATTGTAGCATCTACGTCAACAACATTTCCCTCTTTTCCAGAGGTAATAATCAAGTCTTTTTCCTCTATATAATAACTACTTTGAACAACCTTATCTGGAAGTTGAGTAGAAATATCTTCCAAATTTTTTGTTAATAATTCTTTATCAAACATTATGTTAGGTTCTATATTAACTTTATCAAACATTGTCCTCAAAACAACCCAATTATTTTCAAATGCATTACCATTTCTAGCTATTGAAAACGCTGAATTTGTTGCAGCTTTTGTATCAAATCGAATTCCCATTTGTGCTAAAGAAATAGTAGTTTCAAAATCATTATGTGTAACTTTAATTTCTTCAGGTAATTTATTTGATAAATAATTATCTAATTGATATTTTGCATCAGATGGACTTAAATGTGAAACATCAACACCTTTTATTGATACACCAGAAATGATATTTGGGTTAAATACATTATAAATAGTAAATCCAGTAAAAACCAATAATACAACTGTAAAAAACAGAACAACTAATAATGTAAAAACAGACAATACATCATTTGATTTTTTAGGAATTGGAACAAATGTAAACTTTTTAGTTTCTTCTATTTTATCAGAAATTTGTTCACTAGAATCAATTTTCTCATTTAATTCTTTAGAAACATTTTTTGTAGTTTGATTGTCGTCAGTTTTGACAGTAAATGTTTTTTCTTGAAGTTCATTTTTTGTATTTTCTGATTTTTCATTTGAGGGTAAAGAATTAGTCATCTGAGTATTTTCATTTTTTTCTAAAAGCTCATTTTTATTACTCATTTTCAAGATAAATCCTTTCTAAAACGTGATAATTCAGTTAAAATAATAATAACCAAATACACAAATTAAAATTCAAAAATATTATTTTTCACAACAAATTTATTATATCATATTTTAGCAAAAAAAGTGTAAAAAACATAAAAATTGTCAAAATAAAATTAAAAAAAATGTTTATACTATAATTATAAAACTTAAAATTAAGTTTTATGAAAAAAATTCTATAAAGAATTCTTAAGGGAGGATGTTATGTCTAGAAATAGT
>JAAWEC010000080.1 GCA_022794095.1 Clostridia bacterium | reverse complement strand
AATCTTATGATACAATAATACCAGTTCCAATAAGCAAAAAAAGAAGAAAAGAAAGAGGTTACAACCAAAGTGAATTAATAGCAAAAGAAATGGCTAAAAACCTAGGGATAGAATACAATACAGATTGTCTTTTTAAAGTAAAAAATATAGTGGAACAAAGTAAATTAAACAAAGAAGAGAGGCAAAAAAATATACAAGGTGTTTATGAATTACATAAACAAAACAAATTGCAAAATAAAAAGATATTATTAATAGATGATATTTACACAACAGGTAGTACAGTGAATGAATGTTGCAAAATACTAAAGCAAGCAAGCCCAAAACAAATAGAAGTATTCACATTAGCAAAAGATTGAGACAATAGGGACAGGCCTAATTGTCTCATAAATATTAAAATGCGAAAATGAGACAAATGAGACCTGTCCCTATTGTCTCAAGGAGGAAATAATGGAAGATTTAGTAGAAAGTATTTTAGATTATGTAAGGTCAGATTATACAGATTATGCAATTATGATAAATGGAGAGTGGGGTTCTCGGAAAAACCCATTTTTGGAATAACAAAATTAGAAAAAAGATTGAATCATTAGAATTAAGTGGAAAAAGATATACAACTATATATATGTCACTATATGGAATTTCTAATTTAGAGGAAATCAGCAAAAAAATATTTATTGAAACAACCCAGTTAATGGACAAAAATTTAAGAAGATTTATGGATGCAAATGGTCAAACAAGCATACCAGAATATGCCAAAACTGGTATTGACATGGCAAACTTTTTTGGTGTTACGCAAAATGGTGATAGAGTGGACTATGGAGAGTTTTTCTCAACAGATGACAAAGTATTATGTTTTGATGACTTAGAAAGAGCTAATGTTGATGTTATTGATATTTTAGGTTATATCAATAACTTTGTTGAACATGACCACATAAAAACTATTATTATTTGTAATGAAAAAGAGCTTTCAACTAAATTAAAAAGCTCTAACCTTGAAATGAAAACATTTATTGCAACATATCTTTTAGACAAACAAGATGAATTAAATAAATCTGATAAACCAATGGTTGAAAAAATACAAGATAAAATTGAGCATGTATTTGACAAAGCAAATGACTATGAAAGAATAAAAGAAAAGCTAATTGGTGAAACTTTTGAATATGCACCAAAATTTGATTACATTATAAATGGAATTTTAATGAGATATGAAAACAATGCAGATTTAATACGTTTTTTAAGGGAAAACACAGGGCTTATAATATCTACATTTAATAAGAGTGGGACTAGAAACCTAAGAATTTTGAAACACGCATTAAATGACTTCAAAAAAATCTATGAAATGGTAAATAAATCTTATCCAAATACAAACCATAGAGTAATGCAAACAATGCTAATTTTTACGATTGCTATTTCTTTTGAAATAAAAGCAGGAAAAATAACAAAAGACAAATTTGTAAACATCAAAGACAATGAAGAATATAAGTCAATATTGGTATCTTCTAGGATTTTAATGGATAATAGACAATTCTATATCAAAGAATTTGATAATAACTACTACTATAATTTCAAATCAGAATATCGTTTCTTTAAATTCATTGAATATTACATTAGAACACGTATTTTTGATATGAAATTATTTAAAGAAAACATGGAAACTATTAGAAATACAGTAGATACAGAAAATTTACCTGGTTATAAGAGATTACTTACAGAAGAATATTGGAAAATTTCAGATGACCAATTTGATGGTGTAATTACAGAGGTTATTGATGATGTAAAAGAAGGAAAATTAACATTAATAGATACTGTAAAACTATTTGCGTATTTTAGCTACTTTTCAAGAAAAGGGCTTATTCAATATGACTTAAAAACTTTGAAAAGCGTATTTTTCAATGGTATGAATATTGCATCTTTAACATCTAACTATTGCTCAAATCCAAAAGAGGAATTAGGAAAAATTGCAATAGAAGAAGTAGAAGAAGACATGGAAGAAATATTAAAACATTTTAATATGTTAAATGACCAATTGTTAGATAAAATGTATAAAGAAAAAGCAGAAGACATCATGAAATGTATACCGATGAGAATGGAACTATTTTACGAAAAATTTGATAAAGAATGTATGGAACTTCCAATATTCAAATATTATGACCCATTCCAATTATTCCAAAGGATTTCTTGTGCAAGTAATGAAGATATTGTTTTAATAAAGGAAAAGCTTACAGATAGAGCTAATAGGTATACAAAAAAGATTGAGCCAGAAATGAAAAATATTAAACAATTAAAACAAATAATTGATGATTACTTAAAAGGTAAAGAGCCAACCATAAAAATTGTTATGTTAAAAGAATTTTCAAAAGATATGGGCTATATTTTAGACAAATATAAAATTAGTTTTTTGCCTAAAAAAGAGGAAACTGTTTTAGAGTAATAATCATTTATAAACTTTTTTAATAAAAAATTCTAAAAGTTTGCATAATTTTTTACATTTTTGTCATAATAAAATTATAAACAAAATTATGACGAGGAGGAAAATTATGAAAGCAACTGGAGTTGTAAGAAGAATAGATGATTTAGGAAGAGTAGTTATT